>CALFYN010000945.1 GCA_937952345.1 uncultured Acidobacteriota bacterium | reverse complement strand
TCGACCGAGGTCTGGCAGATCTTGGAGGCAGTGTCCGGGGGGAGCTGGTTATCGGCGTAGAGGACTTCGCAGGCGCGGAGGGCTTCGATGGCGGCGGGGACGTCGCGGGCAGCGAGCTCGGTGGCGCGGAATTCGCCGGTGGACACATCGAGGTAGGCGAGGCCGGCCTGATCGGCTTTCGAGAACACGGCGGCGAGGTAGTTGTTCTCTTTCGATTTGAGGACGCCCTGTTCGGTGGTGGTGCCGGGGGTGACGACGCGCATGATTTCGCGCTTGACGAGTTTCTTGGCGAAGCGCGGATCTTCGGTCTGTTCGCAGATGGCGACGCGGTAGCCCTTCTGGATGAGGCGGGCGAGGTAGGATTCGGCGGAGTGGTGAGGGACGCCGCACATGGGAATGGGCTCGCCCTTTTCCTTATTGCGGGAAGTGAGGGTGATTTCGAGTTCGCGGGCGGCGATGACGGCATCCTCGAAGAAGAGCTCGTAGAAATCGCCGAGGCGGAACATGAGCAGGGCATTGGGGGCCTGCTGTTTGAGGGAATGGTATTGCCGCATGAGCGGCGTGGAAGGTTCAGCGCTCATGCGGCAGGCGGTGCTCCGTCAGGCGTAGATGCCTCGTAGTTTGATTGCGAACGCGACGCGATCGAGGGCCAGCATGTAAGCGGCGGTGCGATTGTGGACGTTGTGCATTTCTCCATAGCGGGTGACATCGGCGAAGCCGTTCACCATGATCTCCTCGAGGCGGGTGTTGACCAGATCCTCATTCCAGAAGTAGCCCTGGCGATCCTGGACCCACTCGAAATAGGAAACCGTGACTCCTCCCGCGTTGGCCAGGATATCAGGAATGACGAAGACGTTGTTTTCGGCGAGGATGTGGTCGGCTTCGGCGGTGGTGGGTCCGTTGGCGCCTTCGCAGAGGATTTTGGCACGAATGCGGGCGGCGTTTTGGGAATGAATGACGTTTTCCTTGGCGGCGGGTACGAGGACTTCGCATTCGAGGAACATGGCCTCGTTACGGTCCATATTTTCGGCGCCAGGAAAATCGAGAATGGAACCGGTTTCCTTGCGATGCTCCATGAGGGCGAGGACGTCGATGCCGTTTGGGTTAAAGACTGCGCCATCGTATTCGATGATGGAGATGATTTTGAAGCCGGTGCTCTGCATGAGCTTGGCGGCCATGCCGCCGACGTTGCCGAAGCCTTGGATGACGACGCGGGCGTCGGCAGGAGCGATACCGAAGCGCTTGAGCGCTTCGAGGGCGACGATGAGGCAGCCGCGGCCGGTGGCTTCGGTGCGGCCGCGGGAGCCGCCGAGGTTGATGGGCTTGCCGGTGACCACGGCGGTAACGGTCTGGCGGCGATGCATGGAGTAGGTATCCATGATCCAGGCCATGGTCTGTTCATTGGTGTTCATGTCCGGGGCGGGCACGTCGATTTCGGGGCCGATGAACTCGATGATTTCGGCGGTGTAGCGGCGCGTGATGCGCTCGAGTTCGGTTTGGCTGAGGATGGTGGGATCGCAAATGACTCCCCCCTTTCCGCCGCCGAAGGGAAGATTGGCGACGGCGCACTTCCAGGTCATCCAGGAAGAAAGCGCTCGAACTTCGTCGAGCGTGACATCGGGGGCAAAGCGAATGCCCCCTTTGGCGGGACCGCGGGCGATGGAATGTTGCACGCGGTAACCGGTGAACACCTCCAGGCGTCCGTCGTCGAGCATGACGGGAATATTGACGCAGATTTCGCGGGCGGGCGATTTGAGCACTTTGCGCATGCCGTCGTCCAGCCCGAGCAATTCCGCTGCTTCATTGAAGCGGGCTTCGGCTGCGAGCCAGGGATTAAACTCCCGCTGCAGCGCGGTATCGGCCTCGGCGATCATTTTGGGGAAATTCCTCCGCCTTTATTATGGCAAAGGCGTGAGGTGCGGAAGGAACGTTGGTGTGACTCGGGGCGGGAGGGGCAAAGGAGCCAGAAGTCAGGAGTCAGGAGTCAGAATGTTAGCTAGTCTGGGACAGGGATCCCCGCCCCACGGCGGGAGTCAGAGGCCAGTAGTCAGGATGTGTGCCTGCCGGGGTGCGTAGCGGAGGGCGCTGCGGATGGCTTGCATCATGTAGGCGGGAGCGACAGCGAAGCAGGTGGCGGCGGGGATCCAGATGTACCAGACAACGGCGCGCTCAGGCCATGCGAGATAGCCCCAGGCCTCCAACCAGATGCCGACATTGCCGAGCGAGGTGAGGACCACAGCCATGGCGAAGGCTCCGTAACAGTGGCCGATATAGCCGCCGGCAAGATGGCGGCCGGCTCTCCACAGGATGATGGACTCGACGAGCAGCAAGCTGAGAAGGGGATCGGAGGCCCAGTTGAGCATGGCGAAGACGTTAAAACGGCGTTTCAGATCCGGGAGCCAATCGATGACTTCCTTGGCCTGGTGGAGACAGAAGAAGACGCTGAGGCCAATGAGCAGGTAGTCGATTTTTCCGAGCGTCCGCAGGAGGCCGAGTTGCCTGTAAACCTTGAGGACGATGGCGAGGCCGCTGCCCAGGAGGAGAAACATGAGGGGGCTGGAAAGGACGATGCCCATGTCGCGGACGACGATGGGATCGAGCCACCGGTTCTGCTCGATTATGGGGCGGCCCAATTGGGAGATGGAGGTACCGATCAAGCGCACGGTGGCAGCCATGGTGAGAAGGAACCAGGCCAGTTCGAGCGGCTCATCGGATTCGAAGCCTTTCCAGACGGAATAGCTCAGGCGAAGCTGAACGGCGCAGGTGAAGACGAGAAACCAGGCGACGGGGTAGCGGAAGAAAGTAATGGTCCAATCGGCGTCGCCGGTGATGATCCACAATAACGCGGAGATCACAGCGAGAGAGAAGACTGCGATCCCGAAGACCGCCAGATGGATTGGAGTGGCAATCCATTTCATTGGGGCGGCTCCGGCAGGAACTTCGCCTTCAGGCCGTCGGCGGCTTTGGCGCCGAGGAGGAGGCGGAGGGTGCGGTCGACATCGGCGTAGGCGGCTTGGGGATTGGGGGCATGGAGGGCTCGCTCAGAGAGTTGGGCGGACATACGAGCGCCGAGGAATTCTTCGATCGCGCCGCGCAGTTGGGGGGCAAGGCGGGCGGCAAGGGGAGCCTGGTCTTCATAGGCATGGATGGCCTGGATGAGATTGGCGCGGATGCCGGCGAGTTCCTCGTCGGTGGCTAGAGGGGTGGAGGAAAGCCGCTCTTCCATGGTTCCGAGACGCCGCAGACACGGTTTGCAGCGGAGCAGATGGAGGCGAACACGGACGGAGTGGAGCCATCCCATCTCTCCATCGAGCCAGGAGAGCAACTCTTCGTCGCCGGGGTGCTGCGGTGGAAAGCCAGAGTCTCTATTCGGCATAGCTATGCTACCTACTTAGGCGCAAACTCCGCCTGCAATTTTCGCACCGCGCGCGTAATCATGGTGCCCACCGTTCCGACAGTGACACTGAGGGCATCGGCGATTTCGGTGTAGCGGAACCCTTGGGAGCGAAGGCGCATTGCCTGTAGTTCGCGGGGAGAGAGCAGATGGGGAAGGCGGCGCTGCACGTCGATGAGGATATCGCTGGGGCCGTCTCCGGCGATATCGGAACTCATTCGGACGCCCTCGTCGCGGAGAGAACGAGTGGTGGCGCGATCGAGGTTATCCTTCAACCGCTGCTGCAGCCAGCGGCGGGGATTGTCGATGGGATTGCCTTCCCGGCGATGCAGGAAGTAGCCGAAGAAAGTGTCCTGGACAGCATCCTGGGCAAGGGAGGCATCACGCCGTCCTGTCAGGAAACGCGCATAGCGAAGCATGGCCGCGGAATAGAGCTGGTACACTTCGAGGACTTCGCCGTGGAGATCGACCTCATCCGCGGCGGTGACATGCAACCGCTCCCCGGCAGAAGCCGAGTTGAGGCTGGCGGCGTTGTGGAGGGAATCGGGAATACGGGCTCCTGATCTCCAGTATAAACACGGAACCCTCCAGCGGAGATGGCCCGATGGAGGGTCCGGGTAATGGAAAGCGGCCGGGACTAGTGTACTAATCGTTCAACTGGAAGGTCCCGACAAAGGCGCTGCGTTTTTCGGGGCTCTTCCATTTGGTGCCGAGTCCGTCACCCTGATAGCTGTGGGCGAGGGAGTAAGCGGGCATGGCGTGGTCGAGCTTGGTGAGGGGCTGATACCAGACTTCCTCGTTGGTGCAGATGTGGTCGCCTTCATGGATGGCGCGGGTGGTGATTTCGGCCAGGGCGCCGGCCTTGAGGGACGCGGTAGCGCTGTGGATGTTGTTGTTTTTGACGGTGAGATCGACGGGAGCGTAGACGACCTTGACGACCTGCTGGAGGAGATCGCCGCCCATGCGGCCAGCGAACTTCTGGAGCGCCAGACGCTGTTCCGGAGTGGCGCGCTCATCGACGATGAGAACGGACTTCACGGGGTAGGCATTGGCATGGATATCGCCGAGGGTGGCGTTGGCCTTGACTACGCCGACGACGCCCAGACCATCGAGGTCGACACCGTCGAAGCTGCCTTTGGAAACCTTCCAGCCGAAGACGGCGAGGTCGCCCACAAGGTTGACTTCGGCGTTGGCAAAGCAGGGTCCAGTGAAAATGTCAGCGGTGCGCGCCTCGACGTATTCGCCGTGCAAGCGCGATTTTTCGATACCGGCGCCAAAAGCCACAGTGGACAGCGCCGCGGACAAAACGATAGCTTTCATCGACTTCATTATCCTCGCCTCCTACAGAAAACTATATCATTCCGGGCGGCATAGCCAGACCGCCCGGAATGTGGTTACAACTCGTCGTAGCACTTGCGGAAGGGGTTGCATTCGTAGTCGTCGACAACCCTTCCGTCGGGCCCCATGCATTGCTGCGTTTTGTGGCACCAATACGCGCGGTCATTGCCGTGCTGCACATTCGGGTCCCAGGGGGCGTCGACGAAGAGGCCCTTCCACCGGATGTTGGAGCAACGGTCGTCATCGATGACCGTGATGCTGGAGCGTTCCATAAGCGGACCTAGCCTCGGGCCTTGGCGGCTTCGAGGAGCGCGCGCTTGACGGCGACGCGCGCCAGTTGGACTTTGTAGGCGTTGCCGTTGAGGGGCTGAGCGCCGTTGACAGCGGCCTTACCTGCTTCAGTGGCGACATCCTGAGTGAGGGACTTGCCGGAGAGCATTTCGGCGGCGGCAGAAGCAACAACGGGAGTGGGGCCAACGTGGCCGAGGACGACCTTGGCGCTGGCGACACTGCTGCCCTTCATGCGAATGGCCACGGAAGCCGTGACAATCGGCCAGTCGAGGGCTTCTTTCTGGCGGACTTCATAGGTAGCGTTTTTGACGCCGCGGGCCGAGGGGACCACGATTTCGGTGAGGATTTCGTTGGCGGCCAAGGCCAGTTCGCGGGCGGAATTACTAGAAGGAACGGTGAACAACTGTTCCACGGGCAGTTCGCGATTGCCGTTCGGTCCGGCGATCTTGGCTTTCGCGCCGAGGGCGATGAGCGCCGGAGCGAGGCTGGATGCGTTGACGAAATAGGCTTGCGATTTGGGGAAGATGGCGTGGTAGCGGTTCTCACCATCGGGGATGAGGCTCTTGCCTTTGTCCTGGCCGAGGATGCCGTAGCCTTGGCGGAAATACCAGCAGCGGGGACGCTGGCAGAGATCGCCGCCGACGGTGCCCATGTTGCGGATCTGGGGGCTGGTAACGCCCATGGCCGCCTGGTGCAGGGACGGATACTCGGTGCGAACGGCCGCGCTTTCGGTGAGTTCGTCGAGCGTGACGGTGGCGCCGATGCGGAGGCCGGCGGAGGTTTTGGAGATGCCGCCGAGTTCCTTAATGCCCTTGATGTTGATGACGCGTTTCGGCGTGTGGATATACTCCTTCATCAAGCTGAGCAGGTCGGTGCCGCCGGCGAGAATGTCGGCCTCTCCCCATTGCGAGGAGAGCATGCCGATCGCTTCCTTGAGAGAAGTGGGACTCGAGTATTCAAACGCTTGCATGTTACGCGCTCCTCCTTTCTTCGAGGGCTTTCAGGACACGGTCCGGAGTGAGTGGGATAATGGGCACGCGAACGCCGATGGCGTTGGCCACGGCGTTGGCGATGGCCGCGACGCCGCCGACGGTAGGCGGTTCGCCGAGGCCGATGATGCCGCGCTTATCGAGCTCTTCCTTGATGTCCATGTGGACGATGATTTCGCCGATGTCGGCTGCGCCGGCGAGTTTGTAGAACTCCATGTCGGGGTTCAGGACGCGGCCGGTTTGGGCATCCATGACGCGCTCTTCCATGAGCGCTCCGCAGATG
>CALFYN010000944.1 GCA_937952345.1 uncultured Acidobacteriota bacterium | reverse complement strand
CGGCCGGGGAATCCCGTCGTCGTGCCCCTCATGCCCGTTCGCCTCCACAGCCCTATTCCACTTGACGAATACCTTCACCGCAAAGCGCTTGGGGAAGCACGGCGCCCGATCCTGACCGGCCCACCACAGCTCATTCTTCAGAACTACAGTGAGAGCCGCGCACCCGAGTTCGCACCACGGCAACCGCTCGGATTGACAGCAACCACCAACTTTGAGGGCCTGACTCAGCATCTGGTCCCCCCAGACCCGGACATTGCCGCCGGACCAGAGGAGCTTATTGCAGTGATCAACTCTCAAATCGCCCGGTTCACTAAAACGGGCACCCAGAGTAATCTTCTGTCGCTACCACAATGGTTTGCCAACCTGGTTCCTACCGTGTGCCCAATTGGCCCCTGCTCCATCTTTGACCCGAAGATTCTCTACGATTCCCTGCACGGGCGTTTTCTGCTGTCGGCTATCTCCTTTGATGGGCTCACCTACAAAACGTATTTTCTGATCTCCGTTTCCAACGGCCCTACCTTCGCTGGAGGCTGGAAGAACTGGGCATTGGAAGGAAGCCTCAACGGCGGTACCCAGACCAACTTTGAAGTCGACTTTACACAGATGGGCTACGACAGCAATGCTGTCTACCTGGCAACCGACATGCTGTCAGCCGTGTTGGATGTATTCCAGTACTCCAAAATCCGCATCCTGAAGAAGAGCGAGTTGTACAACCCGGCTACTACGACCCTGACGTTTCAGGATATCTGGGATTTGCGCAATTTCGACAACAGCAAGGCAGCGCATATACAGCCGACTATTCTGCGGGGACGCCCGGGATCCGCCACGGACCCGGGAATCCTTGTAAACACGTCTACTGCCGCTAATGCCGACTATCTCACCGTGTGGCGAATCAATGACCCCACCGGAACGGCGCCAGTTGGTGTGCGCACCACAATTCGCGGCGTCTGGCCCTACGACATTCCCGCGTCGATTCCGCAGCTGGGTACCGCCATCCGCCTCGACTCCGGATTCGGGACCGTTCTTAAGGCCGTGGTCCGGAACGGGGTTCTCTTCACTGCCCGGAATTCCGGGTACACCAATGAACCGACTACCGTTACCTATGACAGAATCGACTTGGCATCGAACAAGTTGACCTTGCAGGGCCGCATTTCAAACGGCAACTTCTTCTACCCGGCCTTTGAAATTCCCGCCAGCAACGGCCCCGGGAACAACTTCCCCAACAAGCTGATCACGGGTACCACCACGGATAGCACCGGTTCGCTCACCTATGCGGGGATCACCGACGTTAAGGCAGGCGAGGATTACTTTGTGGCCGGCAGCGACCGTATCCGCTGGGGCGATTACTTCGGCGCCTCGCTCGATCCCACGCTCGGCGGACTCTGGGTTTTCGGCCAGTATGCCAAGCCGCGCGGCAATAGCGCCGGTGCTTACGGCACCCGGGCAGCTTACTTCCCGGCGGCGACCAGCGCGCAGTTCACCGACGTACCCAGCTCCAGCGTCTTTTATGACGCTATTAATACTTTGCGTCTATGGGCGATTACGCTCGGGTGCACCACTACAACGTTCTGTCCCGGCAATCCCGTATTGCGCAGCCAGGCTGCGGCTTTCGTCATCCGCTCGATCCTCGGCGATACGTTCATGTTCCCTGCCACGCCCTATTTCACCGATGTACCGGCCACGCACCAGTTTTTCCCGCAGATTCAGAAAATGCGCGAATTAGGCATCGCCGACGGCTGCACAGCCACCACGTTTTGCCCGGACAATCCGATCAACCGCACCGAGATGGCGATTTTCCTGGTCCGCGGAAAACTGCGCGCACTGCTGGGCGACGATTTCACCTTCCCGCAAACGGCTTATTTCAATGATGTGCCTTCCACCCACGCTTCGTTCAAGTTCATTCAGAAGTTGCGCGAATTAGGCGTCACGCTCGGCTGCGGCTCCGGAGCGGGCTTCTGCCCTAATGACACGGTAACGCGCGAGCAGATGGCGACGTTCCTCTATCGCGCCTTCCTGAACTAATGCCGGAACTGACTGCGATTCTGCTCGCCGGCGGCTTTGGCACGCGCATCCGCGAGTTGTACCCGGATGTCCCCAAACCGATGATTCCGGTTTCCGGCGAGCCGTTCCTCGAGTGGGCGATCCACTACTGGAAGCGCGAGGGCGCCGGACGATTCGTGCTCTCGCTGGGCCATCTGGCTGAAGTCGCGGAACGTTACTTCGCTGGTCGCAAGGAAGTGGTCACCGTTCGCGAGCCTCGCGCGCTTGGCACGGGCGGAGCGGTGTTGTATGTGGCCGGCAAAACAGCCCTGAGTGACCCCTTCGTGGTGGCAAACGGAGATTCGCTGGTTCTGGGGGATGTCTCCGCAGCGTTGGCGGCTATCGCACAACCGGGCGTCGATGGCGTCGTGCTCGGCGTGGAAGTGGAGGATACCAGCCGCTATGGATCGCTGGCGGTGGATGGGGACGGCCGGCTTCTTGGCTTCCATGAAAAGCGTCCCGGACGGGGGTGGATCAATGGCGGTGTTTATTTCTTCCGCCGTGCCACGCTCGACCGCTTTCCGCGTAAAGAGCCGTTGAGCATGGAACTGGATGTGTTTCCAGCTTTGCTCGCCGGGGACGCCGATTTGCGGCTGGTGGGCGTGCGTGCCCCGTTCCTCGATATCGGCACCCCAGAGAGCGTACGGCAGGCCGAAGAATTCGTCCGGCAGCTTCCTTGATTTCCAAAGATCGCTTCCACTTCCACAGCCGCCCGTCGGCAGCGAAGCGAAGCCCAGCGCGCCCATCTAGCTTAGGTAGGTTCACTGCAAGGGAGCAAGTCGGATGGGCTGGGATTCTTGCACTCATTCGTCCCGTTACTAAGAGACGAGAGCGAGGATGGACAGCT
>CALFYN010000943.1 GCA_937952345.1 uncultured Acidobacteriota bacterium | reverse complement strand
TTGTTGACGATGATCTCCACCGGTTCGGCGATGGCGCGATTGAGTTCCACGATCGAGCCGCTGTTCAACTTGAGAACATCTTTGAGGGGCAACTGGGCTCTGCCGAAAGAGACGCTCACCGGCAATTCAACCTCGAGTAGCAGGCTGAGCGTACGGGAGTTCTCAACGGCGGGGGAAATGCTCCTGCCCGGGGTCGTGGCGTTGGGCGCGGAAGCGGTGCTGGCAGGACTCGCCGACGGTGCTGGCGTGGAGGGTGGATCAAGCAATTCCTGGACTTCCGTATTCCACCCGAGCCGTATCCGATGACTCGCTCCGGCAAGTTCAACGAGGAACTCCAGGCACACCGCAAAGTCTGGAGGCGTGGAGATGTCTTTCCCGGCTCCACAATTGACCTCTTTGCGGATCCTCTTGCCGAAAGCCGACGCGCTCGCCGAGAGAGCCTGACTGCTAATCTCTTTCCAGGTACCCTGGCAGTCTTCCGGCGTCGCATCGTCAATCCCGGCGGCGGCGAGCGCCAGCTTTCCGATCGCGTTCCAATCCTCGGCTGGGATGCCGAGCCAGAGCGTCGTTTTCGCGGAGGCCGTGATCGCCTGTTCCCACCAAGCCCACTGCGGGGAAGCATCGGCAGGCGATTGCGCGGAGGGAGCCAGGGACCACTGCACTTTCGGCTGCTCGGTGGTCATGGCTTCCAACGATTGGGACAGCGATTGCTGCAAGACATCACCGAACCAGTTGGCGCCTTCGCCCAATTTGCGGTCATTCATGGCCATGTTGGTTCCCTTCGTTGCCTCGCTGCGGTTGAACTATCCCCAGTACTGCTGTCGTGATGACCCTGGCACATGGCCTGTCCTTTCGTTCCGTCGGCCCTTACTGCCGTCAAGGTCTACAGTCCGCGCGATGTCGGCCAGCGTTTTTCAATGAAAGAACGCAGCCGAAGGATCGCCTGCGACTTGAGCTGGGACACCCGCGATTCATGCAGATCCACGATGCGGGCAATCTCCCGTAGCGTCATCTCCTCCTGATAGTAGAGACTGAGTACCGTCCTCTCGACGGGAGGCATCTTTTCGATTGCCTCCTGCAGCAGGCGTTCCAATTCCGATCGTTCCAAGAGCCGCGATGGCCAATGCTGCTCGTCGTCGGAGATGTACTTCAACAGGTCTCGCCCGTCTTCCTCCGGGGAGGAGGACTCCAGGCTGCCGAGATTGACGCCGCGGATGTCGACAAGCCAGTCGTGATATTCCTCGATTGTGAGTTGCAGTGCCGCGGCAATCTGCTCCTCGCTGGGAGCACCATGCAATTTCTGTTCAAGAACGGCGATGGCCGCTTCGATCTGTTTGGCGCGTTTTCTTTGTTGCCGCGGCGCCCAGTCGAGGCCACGCAAGCTGTCGAGAATGGCTCCACGAATCTTGTATTCCGCGTAAGTCTTGAGCTTGACATTATGCCCCGGATCAAAGTGGTCGATCGCCGAGATTAAACCAACAATTCCGGTGGATACCAAGTCTTCCAGGTTGACGCTTTCCGGCAAACGCTCGTGAATTCGTCGCGCGATTAACCTGACCTGGGGTAAGTGGTCGAGAATCAAACGTTCTCGTTCTTCGTGCTGAAGATCTGGGCTGGCCCGGTACGCATTCATGGATTCAGTTGCCTCTTCCAACATCGGTCACTCGCCTGCTCCGCTTTGCCGCAGTGGTTGCCTCGCAACCGTTTTGCTGCTGCGCAGTATCTGTCGCATCGGCTCGCCGTACTCTGCCTTCCGTGACGGCGGCCTGGTTCCTTCGCATGCGCCTTCTCCTACTGCCCGGCGACGGCCCGGCCAGCGTGCGCCAGACCGGATGCCGCGGTGGGGTTCCCCTCGGCAAGCAACGCGAGCAGTCGAGGAACTTGGGCCGGCTCGATCGCCTCCGGGATTTGTTGCCCGGCGCAGAGGAACGAAACGGGTAGACTGCTGGCCACGACCGCGCTCAGGATCCCTCCGTAGGTTTCCGTCTCGTCCAGATGTGCAAACAGCAGTTTCTTGGGTTCGAACGGCGCAAACCGCGTTGCCGTTACTCTTAGATCGGAGGATTTCATGGCCACCGATAGGACTAAGTGTGTATCAATTTCGGGAATAGATCGTACAAATTCCGATAACTCTGCGATTGCATCTGTCTCACGCGGGCCAAATCCCGGCGTATCGACCCAGATCCAGTACTTGTGCCGATGTTCCTCAACCATTTCACAAAGCTGTCTACCGGAATCGGCGGCCAGGTATGTTGCCCCAACCAAGGTGGCGTAGTGCAGCAGCGCCTCGCCTCCACCGACGCGAAGATTGTCGAGCGAGACAAACAACATCGGCTTGCGAGAGGGCAATCCTTGACTGATGGCCAGCTTGACAAGGGAAGAGGTCTTTCCGGCGCCGGGCGGGCCAATCATACAAACCACGGGATTGAGGCGCTTGGCGCCACAACCGGCCAGTGGGAGCACACGCAGGTGCTGGGCAATCTGATCGAGCACCAACTCACGGAGATGTTCATAGGAACGGTATGCTCGCCCGTCGCGGGTCTGGGTTCCAGAGCAGGAGACGATCAATTCCTGGGCAATTTCGGGGAGCACATCCGTGGCCACCAATTCGGAATAGCAGCGTGCCACTTCGGGTTGATGCAAGAGGCCGGCGGCCACCGCCGCGAGAGAACTCGACCGCACGACGGAACTGCGCACGCGATCGAGTTCCCGGCGTAAGATTTCCAGGTCCGCCGCCAATCGGGGTCTCTCTCTGGGGGGAAGAGCCCTGGGCGTGACCGCGGCGGCGGCAGGTGGCGATGGAACAGTCTCCGGCAAGGCAAAGACGACTTCGTAGGTTCCGAGATGTTTGGCCTGCGGCCCGGCAGGGCGTGAGTCGAGCAGCATGGCATCGTCGCCCAATTCGACTCGTGCCTGGTGCATTGCTGCTTCCACTGTGGCAGCGAAATAGGATTTCAGTCTCATACCATTCTCCTAGCCACCGATCGTTCCCAGCGACAACACCCGCACGCCCGTTGGGATCTCGTTGTGGGCCAGCACCATCAGATTGGGAATGCTGCCTTCGAGCATTTGGCGCAGGAAGAAGCGGCACCCGGACCCCGTCAGGAGTACAGCCGGTGCCTCCAGCGTTCCCAACGCACGGTTCAGTTGCTCCAACATCTCGCGCATTTTTTGCGGCGGCAGATTCCAGTGCGAAGTATTCTCGCCATGTTCGACAGCGCCTTCGAGCGTTCGTTCCGTGGCCGGATCGAGGAAATAGCAGGGCAGATCTCCAGCGGCATTCAGATATGGCTTAGCCACCATTCGGCGCAAGGCTTGGCGGACGAACTCTGTCAGCACGACCGGATTTCGGGTTACATTGGCCGCGTCACCGAGCGCCTCCAGAATCGATCCGGTGTCCCGGATGGAGACCTTCTCCCGCAATAGATTCTGTAGTACCTTCTGCACTGTGGAAAGAGGAAGCAATTTCGGAACCAAATCTTCCACCAACTTCGGATTCTCTTCCACCACCCGGTCGAGTGCCTTCTTCGCGTCCTGGCGCGAGAAGAGTTCGTGCGCATAACGCCTTACCATTTCAGACAAATGCGTGCCGAGCACGCTCACTCCGTCGACCACGGTGTAACCGGCCAGGCGCGCGCTTTCGGACTTCGAGGAGGGAATCCAAAGCGCCGCCATTCCGAATGCGGGTTCCTTTGTGGGAATTCCATCCATTTTGGTACTGACGCGCGGGCCGGGAATGGCCAGATCATGGCCAGGGGGGATCTCGAAACGTGCGATCTCCGCCCCTTTCAGCAAAATCAGGTATTCCGATGCACGCAACGACAAGTTGTCGGTCACCCGCACCGACGGCATGACGTAACCAAGGTCGGACGCCATCTGCCGGCGAATCGCGGCAATGCGCTTGAGCAGCGGTGAATTGGGCCCTCCCTCCACGAGGCGGATCAAGCCAAGACCCACTTCGACGGCGAGGCTGTCGACCCGAAGCAGAGACTCGATATTTTCACGCGGCTGCGCCAGTGAGGGCTGCGGACCCAGATCCTCGGGCGCGGGGGTCTCTTTGCTCATCCTCCAGGCCGCGTAACCCAACCCCGAGCCCAGGACCAGGAACGGGATCTTCGGCAGTCCCGGAAAAGCAGCCATGGCGATCAACACCCCGCTGGCGAGCATTAACGGCTGTGGTTGTCCGAATAACTGCTGCCGGACATCGGCCTCGAGTCCGGCCTCGGAACTGGCACGCGTCACGATGAGTCCGCCGGAGATGGAGATCATCAGCGCGGGGATCACCGTCACCAGACCGTCCCCGATGGTGAGCACGGTGTAGGTTTCGAGTGCGTTTCCGATCTCCATTCCATGCTGCACGACCCCAATGAGAATACCGGCCAGGATGTTGATTGCGGTAATAAGAATACTCGCCACCGCGTCGCGTTGCGTGAACCGCGATGCACCGTCCATTGCCCCGTAGAACTCGGCCTCGGCCGACAGCGCCTTGCGGCGTGCCCGCGCTCCAGCCTCGTCGATCAGACCGGCATTGAGGTCTGAGTCAATGGACATTTGTTTGCCCGGCAGAGCGTCGAGCGTGAAGCGCGCCGTAACTTCGGAGATGCGAACCGCACCGTGGTTGATCACCACATATTGAATCGCGATCAGCACAAGGAAGATGACTGTTCCGACAATGTAGTTTCCACCCACCACGAACTGCCCGAACGCTTCGATCACCTCGCCGGCCGCGGCGGTGCCGCTGTTTCCTCCAAGCAGAATCAACCGGGAACTGGAGACGTTCAGCGCGAGACGAAACAGCGTGAGCAGGAGCAGTGTGGTGGGGAAGACGCTGAATTCGACCGGCCGGAGAATGTGCATGGCAACCAGCAGCACGACAACCGACAGAGTGATATTGGCGCTGATCAGCAGGTCGAGGACGAGGGGAGGCATCGGCGTTATCATCGCCAGCAGAATTCCCAGGACGGCGAGTGGAACGGCGAGTTCCTTCCAGGGTGCGTTGGCGAGTGTGCTACCGAGTTGGGCTCCCAAGCCCCCGGTGGGGGAAGCAACGGGCTTGGCGCGACCGGCTGAACCGCGGGTGGATTGCGGTGGTGCAGTGGCAACACCGATCGAGGATACTGGAGCGGCAGGTGTCATTCATGATCTCCGTAGCTTACTGTCCGGGCAGATGTCCGCGTGTCAGGCGATAGATGTAAGCAAGAATTTCCGCTACGGCCTGATAGAGATGGGTTGGGATCTCTTGCCCCACCTCGGCCGAACGGTAGAGCGCCTGGGCCAGTGGAGGATTTTCGATCACCGGAACCTGACTGCGAATCGCCAGTTCGCGAATCCGCAGCGCAAGAAAGTTCTTCCCTTTGGCAACAACTTTCGGCGCCGCCATGCTGCTGGTCTGGTAACGGATGGCCACGGCGAAGTGCGTAGGATTGACGATGACCGCCGTGGCTTTGGGAACCTGTTCCATCATGCGGCGCCGTAACGCCTCTCGCTGCAGCCTCCGGATTCGCATCCGGATCAGCGGATTGCCTTCGACATCTTTCTGCTCCTCCCGCACTTCCTGTTTGGTCATCCGCAACTGGCTCATCCACCGGCTGCGCTGGCGGAACAGATCGATCGTTCCCAGCACGACAAGCACGGCGGCGGCCTTCCAAAGCAGGGACGAAAGGATTGCCCCCACACGCCCGAGACCGGGCTCGACGCCCATCCGCGGCAGCAGTAGAAACTCCGCCCAGTGGGTGGACATCAGCACATACAGAATCCAGGCAAACACCGGAAGCAGCACCAGTGCCTGCACGAAAGACGTCAGGTTCTGCCAAGGCAATTGTCCGAGCCGGGAAATGGGATTGAGCCGCGCGAAATCCGGACTCAGCTTTCCCGGCGCGAAGCCAAACCCGGTTTTCAGAAGTTGAATACCGATGATCAGGGCAGGCAGCAAGAGACCAGCGAGAAGGAAGTAAGCAAAATAGCGCCAACTCCATTCGATCATCCACCGCGAGACGGCTGGCACAGTGATCTCCGTGCGAAACGCCATCGTCAGCAACTCGCGGGTCATGTGGCGGGCCCCCTCCAGCACTCTTCCCGCCTGATTGCCCACCAGCCACACAAAAGCAAGAAACACCAGGGCAGAAACAAACTCTCTGCTGACAGGAAACTGTCCTTCCTTGCGCGCTTTCTCGAGCCGTCGCGGCGTGGGTTGCTCGGTGCGTTGCGGGTCCGCCAAGTTCCTCCTCCATCACTTCGACCATTGGGCAACCGCCAAGGCCGCCTGCTCGCGGAATAGCTCGGGGAGGACGCCGGCCAGCATGGACAGCACAGCGAGCGCCATCAGCATTTTGGCCGGAAA
>CALFYN010000942.1 GCA_937952345.1 uncultured Acidobacteriota bacterium | reverse complement strand
ATGCCGGAAGAGTGGGGTGGCGACACCGTCACCGTTCCCCTTTCCGCCAAAACAGGCCAGAACCTTGACCTGCTGCTGGAAATGATTCTGCTGGTCACCGACATGCAAAGCTTCAAGGCCAACCCCAACCGCCCGGCGGTGGGCACGGTGCTCGAAGCCGAGTTGGATCGCGGCCGCGGTCCGGTGGCCACGGTTCTCGTTCGCAAGGGCACGCTGCGCGTCGGCGACTACTTTGTCTGCGGCTCTGTCTTTTCTCGCGTCCGCGCCATGTTCGATGACCGCGGCAATGCGCTGAGAGAAGCCGGCCCATCCATGCCCGTGGAGGTTCTCGGCCTCGACGAGGTGCCCGAGGTCGGCGACACCTTCCAGGTTGTGACCGACACGGCCAAGGCCAAGCAGATTGTCGTCTACCGCGAAGCCAAGGAACGCGAAGAGCAGATGAAGAAGGGTGCTCGCGTCACCCTGGAGACGCTCGCCAAGAGTCTCAAGGAAGGCGAGATCAAGGAACTCAATATCATCCTCAAGGCGGACGTAGGCGGAACGTGCGAAGTGCTGAGCGACGCCCTGCAGAAGCTCAGCACGGAGAAAGTCCGTGTTCGCGTATTGCACACCGGCGTCGGCGCCATTACCGAAACCGACGTCCTGCTGGCTTCCGCTTCCAACGGAATCATTGTCGGCTTTAACGTCCGCCCCGACAAGAATGCCTCCTCCATCGCCGAGCAGGAAAAGGTCGATATCCGCCTTCACACCATCATCTACGAACTGACCGACGAGATGAAGAAGGCGATGGCTGGATTGCTGGAACCGGTGATCAAGGAAACCTTCAAGGGACGCGCCGAAGTGCGCGACACCTTCCGCATCACTAAGGTCGGCACCATCGCCGGCTGCTACGTCACCGATGGCAGCATCACTCGCGACAGCCAGTTGCGCCTGCTCCGCGACAACGTGGTCGTGTTCACGGGCAAGATCGGCTCACTCAAACGCTTCAAGGAAGACGCCAGCGAAGTGAAAACGGGTTACGAATGCGGTATCGGCATTCAGAACTACAACGACGTGAAGCCGGGCGACGTCATCGAAGCCTTCATTACTGAGAAACAAGCCGCGGTGATCTAAAGTGGCCCAGCCCCCGTCCAAGAGGGCGCTCTCCTTCTTGTTTCTCACCGTGTTCCTGGATCTGCTGGGAGCGGGAATCCTGCTGCCCATCATTCCCTACCTGGTCCGCCAGTTCCGCACCGATGCCACCACCATCGGACTGCTCTCCACCAGCTTCTCCGCCGCGCAATTCGTCGCCAGCCCTGTATTGGGCGTCTTGTCAGACCGCTACGGACGCCGCCCCGTCTTGCTCCTCAGTATCCTCGGTTCGGCGTTCGGCTATTTCCTGTTCGCCATCGCCGGCTCGCTGCCCGTGATGTTTCTCTCCCGCATCATCGACGGGTTCACCGGCGGCAACATATCCACGGCACAGGCCTATATCGCCGACGTCACACCACCCGAAGATCGCGCCAAGAACTTCGGGTTGATCGGCGCGGCGTTCGGTCTTGGATTCATCATCGGACCGGCCGTGGGCGGGTTCCTCGCCAACATCAGCGTCCATGCTCCCGCCTATGGAGCCGGCATCTTGGGTCTGATCACGGCGACGCTCGGCTATTTCGTGTTACCGGAATCCCTGGCGCCCGAACTGCGCATGCAGAAGCCGTTTCACTGGTCCGAACTCAGCCCAGTGAAACCGCTCGTGGATCTGCTCCGCCGCAAGGAGTTGTTGCTCGTTCTCGCGGCGATCTTCGTGCTCAATTTCGCCTTCAGCGGACTGCAGAGCAACTTCTCCCTCTTCACGCTCGTGCGATTCCAATACACGCCGCAGCAAAACGCCTGGATCTTCGCCTACATCGGCTTGCTGGCGGCATTTGTCCAGGGCGTGCTGGTGCGCCGGCTCAATCCCGTGCTGGGCGAGCAGAAGATCGCCACTCTCGGCATGGCGATGCTGATTGCCGGCTTCTTCGGGGTTGCCTTCGCCGCTAATACTTCCCATCTCATGGTGGCAATCATCGGCGTCGCCGGAGTCGGATTCGCCAGCACTGCCTACATGGCGATGCTCTCCCACAAGGTCAGCGCCCGCGAGCAGGGATGGTTGCTGGGATCCACGCAATCCGTGCTCAGCCTCACCCGCGTCGCCGGTCCCATCTACGCCGGCGCCGTCTTCGATTCCATCGGCCCAGGATCGCCCTACTGGACCGGCGCCCTCATGCTCAGCGTCGCCCTCGTCCTCGGATGGATGGGCACCGCCCGGGATTGAACGGCGTATTGCCGTAAAATCCCGTACCGGCTGTTGTAAAATACCCTTACCGTGCCAGTAAACGCAATTCGTGTCTTTGCAATCGTTTCCGCGTCGCTTTTCGCGGAAGATCTGCCTCGTCAAACGGCCGAAATCCTCGCCGCCAATTGTCTCAGTTGCCACGGCGCCGCGATGAAGATGGGCGACCTCGATTTGCGTTCCCGCGAATCCATGCTCAAGGGCGGCAAGCACGGCCCTGCCCTGGTCCCCAGCGATCCGGAAAAGAGCCGCTTATTTCGGCACGCCGCCCACATGGAACAACCGGCCATGCCTCCCGGACGAAAACTGCAGGACTGGCAACTCACCGTACTGCGCCGCTGGATCGGCACAGGCGCCCCGCTCGACCAACCCATCGCCGACGCCACCGACGCCAAGAAGGCCATGGCGGCCATGGAAGAACGGCCCATCCTCGAAGAGGAGCGCCAGTTCTGGTCCTTCCGCCCTGTCTCCAGGCCGCAGACACCCAACCTGAAAAGCCCCTGGGTCGCCAATGACATTGATGCGTTCCTCCTGCAGTCCCTGAACAGGACCAAGCTGAAACCGTCGCCCGAAGCCACGAAACGCGTCCTCATCCGCCGTGCCTACCTGGACCTGATTGGACTGCCCCCAACACCCGCCGAAGTCGAAGCGTTCGTGAACGATTCGCGTCCCGATGCCTGGCCGCAACTCGTCGAGAAGCTCCTTGCCTCACCGCATTACGGAGAGCGCTGGGCGCGCCATTGGCTCGATCTGGTCCGCTACGCCGATTCCGGAGGCTTTGAATACGACCGCGACCGTGCCGATGCCTGGCGCTATCGCGACTGGGTCGTCAAGGCATTCAACCAGGATCTCCCCTACGATCAATTCGTCAAGCTGCAAATCGCCGGCGACGAAATCGACCCCAAATCCCACGACGCACTCATCGCCACTGGCTTTCTGCGCCACGGCCCCGAACATAACGTCAAGTCCGAGTTCACCCGCATGGAAGAGCTCGACGACATCCTCTCCACAACCGGAAACGCGTTTCTCGGAATGACCATCGGCTGTGCGCGTTGCCACAATCACAAATTCGATCCCATTCCCCAGAAGGATTACTACCGCATGCAGGCGGTGTTCTTCTCCACCAAGGCCAACGATGCGCCCCTGCTCGACGCCGATGCACTCCGTCGGCACAAGGAAGCAGAGTCGAGGATCGAGGAAGAAGCGCGCCCCCTGAAACGCGAGCTCGAAGCTTTGTTGAAGCCCTACCGCGACAAAAAGATCGCCGAAGAGCGCGCCAAGCTGCCCGACTACATTCAGGAAGCCCTCCGCACGCCTCCTGAAAAGCGTACCGAAGGCCAGAAGCTCAACGTCATCCAGGTCGAAAAGACCCGCAATTTCAGTGAAGCCGACGTCATCGCTTCCATGAGCGAAGGCGACAAATCGAAGCACGACGAACTGCAGCGCCGCATTCGCCAGATCGAGCGCAAGAAAGAACGCATTCCCTCGGCCATGGCCATCGGCGAGAACAGCCGTGAGCCCGACCCGTCGTACTTCCTGCATCGCGGCAGCCCGGATTCGAAGGGCTCCCTCATGAAGCCGGGCGTACTGAGCGTCATCACCCGCCAGGAACCGCCGTTTCCCGCCGCTCCCGCCAATGCCGAATCCAGCCATCGCCGCCGTGCTTTCGCCGAATGGCTGGCATCGCCGGACAATCCTCTGTTTGTGCGCGTGATGGTCAACCGCATCTGGCAGCATCATTTCGGAGAAGGCATCGTACGAACCCCCAGCAATTTCGGCAAGACCGGCGAGGCGCCCACCCATCCCGAACTGCTCGAATGGCTCTCCAGCGAGTTTGTGAAGAACAACTGGAGCATCAAGTCGATGCACCGCCTGATGATGAATTCCAAAGCCTACCGCATGGCCAGCGACGACATCGCCGCCGGTATCAAGGCCGATCCCGAGAACCGCTACCTCTGGCGCATGCCGCGCCAGCGCCTCGAAGGCGAGATCATTCGTGACGCCATGCTTGCCGTCTCCGGCACCCTCGACAGCAAGGCCGGCGGCCCTGGCGTTCATCCCTACATCGATCCCTCCCTCTGGCAAGGCTCTTCCGGCCGTAGCTGGCCCGGCAAGAAGGACGACGATCCCAGCACCTGGCGGCGCAGCATCTATGTGCATAGCAAGCGCTCCATCCCCCTGCCCATGCTCGATGTGTTCGACAAGCCCGATGGCATCACCAGTTGCGCCCGCCGCAATCGCTCCACCATCGCCCCGCAGGCCCTCATCCTCATGAACAACAGCTTCGTGCGCATCCAGGCGAAGCAATTCGCAGAGCGCCTGGAGCGCGAGGCCGGCCCCGACACAGCCCGGCAGGTGGGTCGAGCTTTCGAACTCGCTTACCTCCGCGCGCCCAGCCAGGCCGAGCGCGCCGCCGCCGTCGATTTCCTCAAGAGCAATCCCGGCAGCCTCATCGATTTCTGCCAGGCCCTCTTCAACAGCAACGAATTCGTCTACATGCCATGAAACAACGATTCCTCTCCCGGCGCGAACTTTTCCTGCAGGCTGGAGGCGGCATCGGCAGCCTCGCCTTTGCCGATCTGCTCATGCGCGATCAGGCGCGCGCCGCCACCACGGCGGAAGCGGTCAATCCGCTCGCTCCCCGCAAGCCGCACTTCCCCGGTAAAGCTAAGGCTGTAATCTCCATCTTCTGCTACGGCGGTGTCAGCCAGATGGACACGTTCGACCCCAAGCCCGAACTCTACCGCCGCCGCGGCGAAGCCATGGCCGGCAAAGGGCAGGTGGTGGTTTCGCAAGGCAACCCCGGCGGTCTGATGCCTTCACCATGGCCGTTCAAAAAATACGGCCAGTGCGGCATGGATGTATCGGACCTGTTCCCTAAGGTCGGCGAGATGGTGGACGACATCGCCTTCATCCGCTCCATGTACGCCGTCAGCAATGACCATGGCCCGGCTTTGTTC
>CALFYN010000941.1 GCA_937952345.1 uncultured Acidobacteriota bacterium | reverse complement strand
CGCCCGAGAAAGGTAATTCCAGACACTTGAGGTCCAACCACTGACCCGAGTGACAAAACCCAATCTCCCCCAAGTTCTTTCTTGAATTGGACTGGGTCTGGAGCGAATTGGGCGCTGATCTGCCCTTCTGCAATCGTCGGACGTGCGACATTAAAGCGAACCCGTGCCGTGGCCGTTTGCGCTAACAAGCCTGTCCCATATCGAACGGTATAATCCACCCAGGAGGACGCATTTTGCCGAATGAAATAGAGAGATTGTTCTGTCGTGCCAGAACTCGTGAACGCCGTCACCTTTCCTTTCAGCTTTTCGTCCTGGGGGTCCACGGCCCACGTGTACCCTCCAACCGGCTGATCGCCGAATGGCACAGCCCAGGTTCGGCTACTTGCAGTTGATGATCCGGCCCCCTCCTCTACTGCCGTCAGATTCACCCTCTGCCCGACGAAGATCGGTACCGTGGTATTCGTCACTTCCTCACCACCACGGAATAGACGAACGCGAGGGAGAACCTGTATCCTTGACCTTCTGGCCGTGAATACCGAAGTCGACGCACCGCCACAGGTACCATACGCCTGTATGTCGATTGAGTAGGTTCCGAGACCTGCGTCCACTGAATCGGTCTGGCCTGGCCCAGGCAGATAGATTGTTTCATCCGCTTGCGCATGCAGCTTGCCGGAGATTTGACGGTAGGTGGAGCCTGAATCCGCGACCAGGGTTCCGCTGCCATAGGCGTCTGAGCCGCCGACTCGCAGGAACGCCTTGTAGTGCAAAGTAATTGGACAGCTCACAAGGTTGTAGATAAGATACGGCTTTACCTCCGCGCGCACAGTGGTCCCGTTCGGATCAGCTCTAGTCAACACGACATCCTCATAGAAGCAGTATGCGTGCAACTGCGGGTCGCAGACTGATTGGGCAGCCATCGAACCATCGGTCTTCTCTTGTGGTGGAGCAAAATTCGCAATCACAACCAGTGGGCGATCCACTAGCAAATTCTGCGGCCTTGCGCTTCCACTTAACGCGCCACCGAACCCCCAGAACGTATGCCCAGGGTTCTCCGAAGCGTTGACAGGGACGATTCCACTGAACCAGCCGCTAGCGGGTGAAATCGATCCGGCCGCTGAGTCTGAAGTTGACGTGGTCAAGTAGTACTCAGTTCCAAACGTAGCGAGATATGTCGCTGAAGTTGATGGAACCGTGATTGTGTGCTCCGCGGCTTGACCATCCGACCAGCCTGCAAATTGATACCTAACTCCTACACTCCCCAGTTGGGGACTTTGCGCGAAGAGGGTGTGTGTCGACCCAGCCCCCCATTGGAAGACACATGGAGTGACACAGGGTTGGCCGTCGACGATGATCGACAGCCCGGGTGGAGAGGTGTTGATCGTTTGAGTACGCGTCGGGGCCGTGAAATTCGCCACCACATTCCTCGCCCCATTCATGGTCACCGTGGCCGTCTTCCAATTCGAGGAATCCACTCCACTCCACGATTGAAAGGTGAAGCCAAACGCCTCCGCCGCCACCAATTGCACAACTGTTCCCGGCGCATACTGCCCACTCGAAGGCGTCACGGTCCCCGCTCCAGGCGGGTTCACCGATGCCGTTAGTGAATACAGCGCCTGCGCCGAGAAGTTCGCCGTCAGCGTCGTCGCCGCAGCCGCAATGCTGTGCGAAGTTGCTCCGCCATCGCTCCAGTTAACGAACGTATAGCTGTTCCCCGCGAGCGTCTGCGGCGAAATCACCCCTACTGTATGCGAAGAGCCCGCAGTCCACTGCTTCGCGCACGGCGTGGCGCATGATTGCCCATCCACGATCACGGCAAGCCCCGCGGGCGCAGCCGTGATGATCATCGTCACCGTGGGGGTGGAATAGCTCGCCGTCAATGTGCTGCTCGTTGCCGGCACAGTGTATTTCTGGTACGTACTGCCGACTCCATTTGACCAACCCGTGAATTGGCTCAACCCTCCGCCCACCACAAGCTGGGAAGGCGCAGTTATGTCGTGCTGGCTCCCCGAAAGCCAGGTTCGACTGCACGGTGCGGTACACGTCACCGTATCCACGATCATATCCGCCCCCACCGGAGAAGACGTGATGGTCTGTGTCGTCTGCGCCACCGTCGCTGTCCCTGTGCTTACGATGTACGGAAAATCCGCCGGCGGCGGCGATACGCACCCCGAGAATACCCCGTGCTTGGTCGACTGTGTGAAGGTCTGCCCGGCACCCACTTGGAAGTTCGGCGAACTCAACGTGACGGGAGTGGCGTTTCCCAACCGGGACTCCATGGTTGACGGCTGTGGCGCGCCCGGTCCCAACAGTTGCCGCCACACATAGGGGAGCCATAGCGACGGTGACGGCGGCGGCGAGATATAGCCCGTGTGCGCTACCGAGTAGACATTGTTCGCATCCACCGGCTCGAATCTGTTCACCAGTTGGTAGCTCCCCGGGGCGCACGACATCGTAATCCCCGCCGGATAGTTGTATGGCGCCTCCACGCCCGGCAGGTTCCCTCCATTCGGCTGCACCGATGGCGATGTGGCATTCATGATCACCGATACCGCATAGTAGGCAAACCGGCCGCGCACTGCGTTCGAATAGGGGCAGAATCCCCCGGGCCAGCAATCGTGCGCCATCGACTGCTGCCACCCAATCAACTGGTTCACCTTCTGCACGTACGGAAAGAAAAACTCCGTCGAGGGCACATCCCCAAAGCTCGGGCTACAGGGGTAGTTCGCGAAGGTTCCCGGCTCGGCATTGCAGTCCAAGGCGAAGATGGAGCCGGAATCTCGGATCATGCGCGCACGAATGGCGAATATGGCGAGCTGCGCATAGTTAATCGGATCGTCCGGACAGAACATCCCGCTTTGGCAACCCGAGGTGATCCCAAGCTGCGCCATCTTCTGGATGTAGACGTACTGTGGGTGCTGCTGCGGGTACGATTTGGGCACATCGCTGAAATACTGTGGCAGGTTCGGGTCGTACGAAAAACCCTCTGGATTCCCCGTCTTCGCCGAGTAGATCGAGCGGATGATCATCACCGCCGCCTGTCCGCGTGTCAGGTTGTCATTCGGGCAGTACTGCGACGGAACGTATGTGCAGCCCATGGTCACGAACCGCAGGCGCATCATGTTCACGTGATGGTAGAAGCCTTGATAGCTGGGCACATCGTCGAAAATGGGGACGCTTTGGGCGAGAAGCGGGGAAGCCCAAGCGAGGAGCAGGAGGAGAGGTTTCTCCATGGCGGCATCCCTTTCACTTCACCCGGATGCCGCTGCGGTGCGGCCCGTTGATGTAGCCGCGCAAGGCGTTCCAGGCGTCGGGCGGCAGAGTGCGCTGCAACTGCGCCATGCCCCGGCTTACCGCATCGGCGCGGCGCGTTTCCAACTGCTGGAGGACGGCCGGCAGGGGATGCTGCTCATAGCGCGCCCGTCCGTTGATGTGGGCGATCTCTTCCTGATCAATGGCTCGCAATTCGCACCCAATGGCGTTCGAAATGGCTTCCATTTGCTTGTGGTCGGCTTCTTTCATGCCG
>CALFYN010000940.1 GCA_937952345.1 uncultured Acidobacteriota bacterium | reverse complement strand
TGGAGCCCGCAGCATGACCTCGAAAGAGCGCGTCCTGCGCAACTACACGTTCCAGTCCGTGGACCGTTTCACCATCGATTTCTGCGCCGAATCGAAAGTCTACGCCGCCCTGCGCGAGTATTTCGACGTCCCCGACGACCTCGCCCTGATGGAGCGCCTGCATGTCGATTTCCGCTATCCGAAGCCCGAATGGATCGGCTTTCCGCTGGTGGATGAGCAGGGGCGCCCGACCGATTACTTCGGCATCCCGCGCGCCGGGGCAGGGGACTTCGGCTATGCCGTCGCTCATCCGCTCGCCGGTGTCAGCACGGTGGCCGAAGTCGAAGCCTACCCCAAGTGGCCCTCCGCCGATATGTGGGATTACCGCCGCTACGCCGAAGACTGCGCGCGCTTCGAGGAATACGCCGTGCTCGGCGGCGCCTGGGGCTGGTTCTTCGAAGCTGCCTGCGAATTAGTCGGAATGGAGCAGTTTTTCCTGCTCATTCACGATAAACCGGAAGTGGCCCACGCCATCCTGGGAAAGATCACGGCATGGATGGAGCGCACCTCCGAAATCATGTTCGAAACCGCCGGCCGCCACATCGACATCTGCTTCACCGGTGACGATTACGGCTTCCAGTGCGGCCCCATGATGAGCCCGCGCATGTTCCGTGAATTCGTCCGCCCCTACCTGCAGCGCATGTACAACGTGGGCAGGCGCCACGGCAAACTGGTGATGCACCACTCCTGCGGCAGCGTGGCCAAGTGGATCCCGTCGTTCCTCGAAATGGGGCTGAATATTCTGGAGCCCATCCAGGTGCGCGCGGCGCAAATGAATCCGCGCGAACTGGCCCCGCTCTACGGCGGCAAACTCTGTTTCCACGGCTCCATCGACACGCAGGGCACGCTGCCCTTCGGCACGCCGGAAGACGTGCGCAACGAAGTGCGCGAACGCGTCGAAACCTTCCGTCCCTACGGCGGATTCACCATCGCCCCATCGCAGCACCTGATGACGGACATCCCGCTCGAAAACATCGCGGCCATGTACGACGCCGCCTACGAATACGCCTGGCTCAACAACTGATTCAACGCCGCGCCAGTCTCGGCAGCAGCAACAGCGCCCCGCCGAACGTCAGCAACGACACCGCCAGAGCGGCCGGTTTGGCCTCCGCGAAATCCACCAGCAGCAGCTTGTACGCTCCTGCAGCCATCACCGGATACACTAGCCACAGCAGCTCTTTCCTTGTCCAGCGGCTGCTTGCCCAGGCGAGCGCCACCGCCAGTCCGATGAGCAACACCGACCGCACGGCCACAGGCGCCGCGAAAGCCGCCGAGAGCAAACCCACGCCGCACCATCCCGTAATCGCCGCCGTGATCATCGCCGCCTTACGGTCTTCCGATGCGGCGAGCAGCGCGTAACAGATGGCCGCACTCACCACCACCAGCCACGGCGCGTAATGGAAAGGGGCCGCGGTGCCATGCAGTAATCCGGCGGCGGCATTGCGCAGCGCGCCCGACATCATCGCCGCCAGCGCCAGGCTCACCACGCCGTGCATCTGCAGCGTCGTGCGTTGCCACCGGCATCCCGCCCACATGCCCGTCAGCGCCATCGCGCTCCAAACCGCCGATGCGGTCATCGGCCCCAGCACCAGCAGCGTGCCGGTCAGCAACAGCAGCAGCCCGTACGTCGCATACGTATAGAAATTGCGGTCGTGCGCGGTGCGCCGTTCCAGGAATGCGAATGCCACCAGATAACAGGCAACGCCCGCCGCAAGACACACCAGCGCCACTGGCACATCACCGTTCTGCGAAGTGCGCCACGCGCCCCCAATTCCCAGCAGAAACGCCAGCGCGGTCTGGATGATTTCGAACGTCGAAATGCGCCGCCCGCGCAGCAGCGTGCGAAACGCAGTGCTGGCCAGATAAATCGCCACCAGCGCCGTTTGAATCAGGAACAGCGCCTCCGCCCCGACAGGCGCGTAGCTTTCCGGCAACCCGCCCTTGCGCGAAACCAGGTACGTCGCCAGCAGCACCGCCAGGTTCACGGTCATCGCCACGATGCCGCGTACATCCAGCCAGTGGTCGCGGCAGGCGCAGATCTCGACGGCCGCCGCCATCACCAGCAGCGACACCGTGAACGGCACGATGTTATGCGTCACCACCAGCAGCGCGATCGCGGTCATCAGCCCGGCCAGCACCGTGACCCACACAATCTCCCGCAAGCTGCGCTGCCAGGCCACGGCGAGTCCGATGGCCACGAACCCCGCCAGCAGCGCGGCTGCTCCTTCCGCGGGCAGCGTGTGGAAGCGCACCGTCGTCTCCCACACCATCGGATAAATCACCAACACCGCAGTCACAGCGTGTGCTCCGGCGATCATGTGGCCCTGCGCCGCAAGCCGCGCCGAACTCAGCAGCCACCACAGCGCGTACACCACGCCAGCCGCCACAGCCGCCAGTTGTGGGATCATGCCGGATTCGGCCACCGCCCGCAGCAGATATGCTCCGGCGATGCCAAGCAGCGCGCGTCCCACCACCGGCACCATGCCCGCGGCCTGGTTCAATGCTCTCGATTCCGCCTCCGCGAGCGCGGCGGGCGGCGGCTCCGGCGCCGATTCCGGATAACGCTCCGGAACCAGATTCAAACGCCGTTCCACAATATCCATGCGGGCTCGCAATTCCCGCACCTGTTCCGACAACTCCGCGATCAGCTCAGGCGACGTGACCTGTCTGTCCATGGCGTCCTCCTACGGAACGCGTTATGCCTTGGCTTCGTTCTCCGGCCAGGGCGGCAGCAGTTTGACCAATCCCCACAACAGCAGGAAGGGCAGAATCATCAGCGCGATTGCCGCGAGCAACCCCTCGCGGTGGGCGAACTCCATCTTGTAGGACGTGTACCCGAGAAAGCTCTTCGAGAACAGTTGCCCGCCAATCACCACATTCCAGCGCATGGCGAAGATGCCGATCAGCGTCAACACTCCTGACATGAAATACAGCTTCCGCCGGACCGGCTCGGAAAGCTTCCACAACTGCGCGATCGCCAGCACACCCAACGGCACCACCGTGCCCAGCAGGATCTGCAACACCACCTGCGACGTGTACAGCCGCGTGTGCACCATGAAATCCAGCGTGTGGAACGATTCGTCCGCTTCGTATATGCGGTGAATGAGATCGAGCATTTCCAGCGAAAAGTCGATCACAAACGCGTAGAACAGATACTTGGCGATTGTGTCCACGCAACGCATGTCCAGCGGCTTCTTGCGCAGCCAGGTCGAAACCATGTACAGCACCATCACCGCCGCGATCCCGCTCACCATCGCCGAGAACAGAAACACAATGGGCATTAGCGGCGTCGACCACCACGGATTCGCCTTCACCGATCCGAAGATGAACCCCACGTATCCATGCAGCAGAAACGCCGAAGGAATTCCGATCACCGTGACGATATAACCGATGCGGTCATCGGCATGCAGCGCACCCGGTGATACGTTGCTCGATCCCAGCGTCAGCGCTTTATACACCCAGCCCAGCGGACCCTTCGTCGTTTG
>CALFYN010000939.1 GCA_937952345.1 uncultured Acidobacteriota bacterium | reverse complement strand
GCGTAGATAGATAGCGCAACAAAGGCGTGCGCAATTGCCCGAACAGCAGCGCCACTTCGTCCTGTAATGACGGAACTTGCCGGTTGCGCTCCAGCCCGGCGGCTTCCAACAGCGATAAGAGAAACGTCTCTTCCCCACTCATTCCTGACCCTCATTACAGCACGCCGCCACGATGCAATCCACTGCTGCCTCCACGGAACCCTCTCCGTCTACCCGGCATACCCAGCCATCGATCTCCTCCCATTTCCGCAACTGGTCTTCGAGCAAAGCAGCATTGCGATTCTTTGCCGGGTGCGTACCTGCAGCGAGATCCGCCTCGACTCGCCGCAGCGCGGTTTCGAGCGAGCACATGCACTCCACTACAAGGCACGAAATGCCAAGACGGCGCCCGAATCCGCGCACTTGTTCCACTTGCGCCGCCCGCCCATGTGTCCGCCCGTCGATGATCACCGTGCGCTTGCGCTCCAGGTGGTATCGTGCCGCTTCCAACATCAGCCCGATGACGAAATCGTCTTGCGCCGTCGTATATTCGGTGGTCTCTTCCGGAAACAGCGCCGCGCGCACAGCGTCCTTATTCAACACCACTGCGCCTATGCGTGCCGCCAGAGCCTGTGCCACCGTGGATTTGCCGCTTCCCGGCAATCCGCGCATCACGATGATCATGCCAGTATGTCGTGGATTACTTGCCCGTGTACATCCGTCAGCCGCCGCTGCAATCCGTTGTGGTAGTAACTGAGCCGTTTGTGGTCGAGCCCCATCAGGTGCAGCATTGTGGCGTGAAAGTCATAGATGGTCGTTGGAACATCCGCCTTGTAACCGAGTTCGTCCGTGCTTCCGAAGGAGTGTCCCGGCTTCAATCCCGCGCCCACAAGAAACGAAGTGAACCCCTCAGGGTTGTGATCTCGCCCGCCTTCGCCCAATCCTTCGCTGATCGGCAAACGCCCGAACTCCGTGGTCACGGCCACCAGCGTGTCCCGCAGCAGCCCGCGCTGTTTCAGATCCGTGATCAAGCCCGCCACGGGCTGATCGAACGTGAGTGCATTCTTCGAGTGGTTCGCCACCAGATCTTCATGTGCATCCCAATTCACGCGGGGAGTCCCGAAATGTCCCCCGTTGAACAACTGCACGCATCGTACGCCGCGTTCGATGAGCCGCCGCGCCAGCAGGCAGTTGTAGCCGAATGGCCGCGACTCCTTCCGGTTCAATCCGTACATCTCTTTGGTCGCTTCGCTCTCTCCCGCGATGCTGGTCACCTCCGGTGCGGTCACCTGCATCTTCGCCGCCAGCGCATAGGATTGAACGCGTGCCGCCAGCGCATCCTCGCCGGGATGGTGCTTCAGATGCTCCTCGTTCATTTCCGTCAGCAGATCGTACGTGGCTGCCTGCTCCGTGGCGCTGACCGAACCAGGCGGACGCAGATCGGCAACCGGCTGTTGCTCTCCACCGAAAATCACGCCTTGATGCGATGCCGGCAGAAATCCGTTTCCCCAATTCGCCACGCCGCAGGGAGGCAACCCGCGTGGATCCGGCAGCACGACGAACGACGGCAGATTCTCATTCTCCGATCCGAGCCCGAAACTCACCCACGAACCCACCGACGGGAATCCCTGAAAGATGTAGCCGGTCGACATCTGAAAGATCGCAGGTCCGTGCGCATTGCTGCGCGAAACCATCGAATGCAAAAACGTCAAGTCGTCCACGCGCTTTGCCAGGTTTGGCATCAAGCTCGAAACCCATTTGCCGCTGTTGCCATACTGGCGGAACTCCCACGGACTCTTCATGATCGTGCCGCGCTTTCCGAAGAACGGCTTGATGGTGTTTGCCCCCTGTGTCTCCTTGCCGTGATTCCGCAGTAGCGCCGGTTTGTAATCGAACGTGTCCACCGCGCTCAAGCCGCCGGGCAGCGAAATCAGAATCACCCGCTTCGCCTTGGGTTCAAAGTGCGGCGTCTTCACCGCCCCCTGTGCCTCGCGCGCGCTCAACTGCGCCAGAGCAAGTCCCGCCCCTCCGCCACCGAATTCCCAGAGAATCTCGCGCCGCGTCGGCTTTCGCATCACCCTATTTTCCTCCACCAACAACCGAGAAATCATACAGTGCCGTCGCCGTCCGCACCCAGATATGCCCGTCGGCGATCGCCGGCGTGGCAAAAACCTCTTCATTCATCTCGCCCGTGGACGAGATCTTCCAATCCCCGCCCGCGTCGATCACCGACACATTGCCATTCCGGCTGATCACGTACACCTTCCCGTCGCCTGCCACGGGGCTCGCGTAATATTCATCCAGCGCGTGCGCCAGTCGTCCCAGCTTCAACGCCTTCCCCGTAGCCGGATCCAGCGTCTGCAGGATGCCGCCGTTGCGAACCAAATACAACACGCCCCTGTAATGCAGGATGGCCGGCACATCCGGCAGCGACTTCTGGTATTGCCACAACACATGGGTTTGTGTCACGTCGCCCTCCCCATTGAGCCGGATCGCCATCGAGGAATTCGTGGAAGTCCGCCGCATGCGGTAATACTGCCAGTCTTTTCCATCCAGCAATCCGTTCTTGTTAAGATCCTGCATGTCCCAGGTTCCCGGATGCATCGCCTTCGGCACTTCGTCCTTCGAAAGCTCCCCGTCCTTGTTCGCATCGTGCTGCTTCAGCATCGCCGCGAAGTCCGGAAGTTCCATCCGCTGATCCGGTTCGCCGCCCGGAGCCCAGCCGTTGAAGTACAGTACATCGCCCGCAATCACCGGCACCGATTTCACCTGATACGTCAACCCCTGCACCTTCCAGATCAGCTTGCCCGTGGCCACCTCGTAGCTGGTCATCTGATATGACCCCGGCACGATCACCTCGGTCTGCCCCCTCCGGTTCCGATGAATCACCGGTGTTGAGAAGCTGTGCACCATCTCTGGACGCTCCACTTTCCACGCAGTCTTGCCCGTGTTCTGATCCACCGCGATGAGAAACGCATCCTCATCCTGATCGCAGATCATCAGCACCTTCCCATCGGCCAGGACGGGCGACGCCCCCATGCCGTGAAAATTCGTGAAGGGGCCGAGCGGCATCTTCCAGCGTTCCACGCCGTCTTTCGTGTAAGAGACCAGGCCGTAGCCCGCGAAGAAGACGTACACATTCCCACCTTCGGCCACCGGGCTTGGGGAGGCCGGATCGTTCAGCTTGTTGCGCTTCTCATCGCGATGTCCGGGCGCTTCCACCTTCCACAGCATGCGTCCCGTCTTGCGGTCCAGCGCAAACGTGAGCAACCGCCCGCCCTCATGGCCCGTGAGATAGATCCGGTCCGCCGTTATCGCCGGGGACGATTTGCCCATCGGGATCTGCGTTTTCCACACTATGTTCTTTTGTGATCCGATCTCGCCCGGCAGGGCCGCACCATCCGCGATCCCAGACCCGTTCGGTCCGCGCAGTCTTGCCCATTCCGCGCCTTGCGCCCACAGCGTGAGAACCAGTATCAAGAGCATGCTGCTCAGTATATCCTCACGTCCGTTGTGCTCAAATAAGGCCATGTCCAGCCGCAGAGAATTCCTAGCCACAGCGTTCCTTGCGCCCTTCGCCGCCTCCGCCCAAACGCGCAAACCGAACATCGTCCTGCTTGTCGCCGATGACCTCGGCTTCGCTGAAATCGGCGTACAAGGCTGCAAGGATATCCCCACACCCCACATCGACTCCATCGCCATATCGGGTGTGCGATTCAGCCATGGCTACGTGTCGTGCCCCGTATGCAGCCCCACGCGCGCCGGACTCCTCACCGGCCGTTATCAACAGCGCTTCGGCCATGAATTCAATCCCGGCCCCGCCAACCAGGCCAGCGGCGATTTCGGATTGCCGCTCAGCGAAACCACGCTCGCCAACCGCCTCAAGGACCTCGGCTACGCCACGGGCATGGTCGGCAAGTGGCACTTGGGCTATCGCCCCGAATACCTGCCCTTGAAGCGCGGCTTCGACGAATTCTTCGGATTCCCTGGAGGTGCGCACTCCTACCTCGATTGGAAAGACCGGGGTAGGGAAGGCAACCCCGTGATGCGAGGCAGCACCGTTGTCGAAGAGACCACTTACCTCACCGACGCCTTTGCCCGCGAAGCAGCAGCCTTCGTGGACAAGCATCACACACACCCCTTCTTCCTCTACATGCCGTTCAACGCCGTTCATGCGCCGCTCGAAGCAACCCAGAAATATCAGGACCGATTCGCCGGCATCTCCGATCCGAAACGCCGCACCTACGCCGGCATGATGTCCGCCATGGACGATGCCATCGGCAGGATACTCGGCAAACTGCGGGAGCACAACATCGAAGACGACACGCTGGTTTTCTTCGTCGCCGACAATGGCGGTCCTACTCTGCAAACCACGTCGAGCAACCTGCCCCTGCGCGGCTACAAAGGCCAAGTCTATGAGGGCGGCATCCATGTACCTTTTCTGGTGCAATGGAAGCGCCGCCTGCCCAAAGGCGTCGTCTACGATAAGCCGGTGATCGCCATCGACATTCATCCCACCGCCGTCGCCGCGGCGGGTGGAACGCCCGCCACCAACCTGGATGGTGTGAATCTGCTCCCGTTCCTCACCGGCCAGAACAAGGCCGCTCCTCACGACGCCCTCTACTGGCGATTCGGACCGCAATGGGCCGTACGCAAGGGCGATTGGAAATTACTTGGGTCGGGGCAGGGAACTGCCGAACTCTACAACCTCGCCGAGGATCTTTCCGAGAAGAACAACCTCGCCGCATCACAGCCCGCCAAGGCCAAGGAACTGCAGGCGTCCTACGATGCCTGGAACACGAAGAACATCCCCGCCAGGTGGCGCACCATCCGCGAACGCGGTGGCCAGAAGAAAAAGAAGAAACGCGCCTGACTTACCCCGGGTGTGAGCCGCTACAATAACCCCTGATGCCCATTGATGAAAGGAAGTTCCGCATCGGGCTGGTGCAGACGTCCTGCAGCACCGATCCGGAAGAAAACCTCGCCAAAGCCGAGCGCAAGATCCGCGAAGCCGCCGCGCAATCCGCACAGGTCATTTGCCTGCAGGAATTATTCCGCTCGCAGTATTTCTGCCGCGAGGAAAACGCCGAGCTATTCTCGCTGGCCGAAACCATCCCAGGACCTAGCACCTACCGCATCGGCCAAATTGCCAGGGAACTCGGTGTTGTCGTTGTCGCGTCACTGTTTGAAAAGCGCGCCGCCGGACTTTATCACAATACCGCCGCCGTTCTCGGTGCCGACGGCGAACTGCAAGGCGTTTATCGCAAGATGCACATCCCCGACGATCCGCTCTACTACGAAAAGTTCTATTTCACGCCCGGCGATCTCGGTTTCCTGAATTTCGACACCCGCTTCGGACGCATCGGCGTGCAGGTCTGCTGGGATCAGTGGTATCCCGAAGGCGCACGCGCCACCAGTATGCTCGGCGCCAGCGTCCTCTTTTACCCCACAGCCATCGGCTGGCATCCGCACGAAAAGGCGCAGTACGGCGAATCGCAACGCGATGCATGGCGCACCATCCAGCGTGCGCACGCCATCGCCAATGGCGTCTATGTCGCCGCCGTCAACCGCATCGGCTTCGAAGGCACGCCCGACAATGGCCTCGAATTCTGGGGCTCTTCCTTTGTCGCCGACCCTTCCGGCCAAATCATCGCCGATGCCTCCGTCGATAAGGAGGAAATCCTCATCGCCGAAATCGATCCCAAGCGCTGCGACGAGGTGCGCCGCAACTGGCCCTTTTTCCGCGACCGGCGTATCGATGCCTACACCCCTATTCTGCAGCGGTGGCGCGATTGATCCCCCGTTACCGCATGCCCGCCGAGTGGGAGTCGCACGAAGCAACCTGGCTCGCATGGCCGCACGAAAAATCCGATTGGCCCGGCAAGTTCGCTCCCGTGCCCTGGGTCTACGGCGAAATGGTGCGCTACCTATCCCGCGTCGAAAAGGTCAGCATCCTGATCGGGGATGAAAAGGCCGAGCGCGCCGCCCGCACGGTGCTCGAGAAATCCGGCGCTACCATGGGTGCCATCGAATTCGTTCGACTCCCCACAGACCGCAGTTGGACGCGTGACTTCTGCCCCATCTTCGTCCACGGCGCGGATGGCAAACTCGCCATGACTCACTGGCGCTTCAACGGCTGGGCCAAGTATGACAACCATGCGCTCGACGCAGCCATCCCCGCCTCGCTCCGCCGCAAGCTGCGTCTTCCCTACGTGAAGCCCATGGACGGGAAACGCCACGTGGTCCTCGAAGGCGGCAGCATCGATGTCAATGGGCGCGGTACGCTGCTCACCACCGAAGAGTGCTTGCTCAGCCCCATCCAGGCGCGCAATCCCGGGATGAGCCGCAAGCGAATCCAGGAACTGCTGAACGAAAACCTCGGAGCGTCCAACGTGCTCTGGCTCAAGGATGGAATCGAGGGCGACGACACACACGGGCACGTCGACGACCTCGCCCGCTTCGTCAACCCAACCACCGTCGTCATTGCATCTGAATCCGACCGCGCCGAGAAAAACCACGCCGTGCTCTCGGAGAATTACCGCCTGCTTCGCACATTCCGCGATCAGGACGGACGGAAGCTTGATGTTGTGAAACTACCCATGCCGCGCCCGGTGATCTTCGACGGGCAGCGCCTGCCGGCCAGTTACGCCAATTTCTACATCGCCAACGGGATTGTTCTGGTTCCTGTCTTCAATGACCCGGCCGACCGCGTGGCGCTCAATACACTCGCGCGCCTCTTCCCGAGCCGGCAGGTCATCCCCATCTATTGCGGAGACCTGGTGCTCGGTCTAGGCACGCTGCACTGCGCCACGCAGCAACAGCCTTGTCCGGCTCAGGCTACGACTTGACCAGCTTGTCCCAAACCACTTCCTTGCCGGTGTAGATTGCCTCACGGCCCATGATGGCCATCAGGGTGCTCTCCGCCGCATGGAACGCCGCGTTCTCCAACTTCCCATTGCGGCACCCGTCGATGAACTGATTCACCGCGTCTTGCGTGATGTCGTACTTGGTCTCCGCCGTTTCCGCCGGCTTGCCGTTGCGGATCACCATGAATCCACGGCGCGAAGTCTGCACGGAGCCTTTCTCGCAGATAAATGTCTCGCTGATGTCCTGGTAGGTCTGCCGACCGAACTGGTGCGCGCTGTAACTGAATACCGTGCCGTTGGCGTACTGATACGACACCGAAAGGTTGTCCAGCACATCGCCGATCGTCCGCATTGCCCGGCTGCCGTAGCCGTTTGCCTTCACCGGATGCCCGCCCATGAACCAGTTCACAACGTCCAGGTTGTGGCAATCCTGCTCCACGATGATGTCGCCCGAAGTCTCGCGATAGAAATACCAGTTGCGGATCTTCTCTTCGCTCTGCGGATGGCCCGTCCGCGTCGGTGGCGGCCCTCCCAGCCATGCCGCGCGGATCATTTTCACCGCGCCCAAATCCCCTGACTTCAGAATCTCGTACGCCTTGCGGTAATCGGTGCCATAGCGTTGCTGGTAGTCCACCGTGATTCGCTTCGACTTGTCCGCCCGCTTGGCGGCATCGACAATGCGCTGGCAGCCCTTGGGATCGACGCCCGCCGGCTTTTCCATGAAAATATGCTTCTTCGCATTGACGGCGGCTTCGAAGTGCTCCGGATGTAGAAACGCCGGCGTGCAAATCATCACGGCGTCAATATCGCTGGCCAGCAGTTCCTTGTAGTTCTTGTATTCTTTGGCGCCGGAGTAGCGCTTGCGCCCTTCCGCCAGCCGGTCATCGTAGATATCGCAAATCGCCGCGATTCGGGCGAATTCGTTCTTCGCGGCAATGCCGGAATCATGCAGGCCTCGGCCACCGACGCCGATCAAACCGATGGTCAACGCCGAATTGGCTTGCGAGCCTCGAACCTGATGCGGCTTCACCATCAGGAAGCTCGCGGAAGCAGCCGCGGTGGTGGAAAATGCGCGGCGCGAGGACGTGGAAACAGAGGTTTCAGCCATGACCCATATTATACTGTTGAGAATACATGCTTTTGTCGATCCTGATACCTGTCTACAATGAGCGGGCGGTGGTGGAACGAAGTCTTTCAATGGTTTTGGTGGCGCCGCTTCCGGAAAATATGGAAAGGGAATTGATCGTGGTGGACGACTGTTCCACCGACGGTACCTTTACCATTCTGCAGCGCATGGCGGCCGCCGATCCGCGCATCCGGCTCATCCGCCACCCCGTCAATCAAGGCAAGGGCGCCGCCGTGCGCACCGCCATCCAGCATGCCACCGGCGATTTTTCCATCGTCCAGGATGCCGATCTCGAATACGATCCCAGCGAATATCCCATACTCCTCAAGCCCCTGCTCGACGGCCGCGCCGACGCCGTCTTCGGCTCTCGCTACATGGCCGGCGTGCAAACTCGTATTCTGCCCTTCTACCACTCCATGATCAACAAGGTTCTTACCCTGTTGTCGAACCTGTTTTCCAATATCAAACTCACCGACATGGAAACCTGCTACAAGGTATTCCGCACCGATCTCCTCAAAAGCATTCCCATCCGCTCCAACCGCTTCGGATTTGAGCCGGAGATCACGATGAAATGCGCCAAACGCAAGTTGCGCATTTACGAAGTTCCCATCAGCTATCACGGCCGCACCTACGAAGAAGGCAAGAAGATCGGACTCAAGGACGGCATTCAGGCGCTCGGGGTCATTCTGCACTTCTGGTTGGTCGACGATCTGTACGAACGTCCCTACGGCCGCCTTTTCCTCAACAACCTCAGCGGAACACCCCAATACGTGAATTGGATCACCAGGCTGGTGCGCCCCTACTTGGGCGATGCCGTCCTCGAACTCGGCGCAGGCATCGGCAATCTCTCCGGCCGACTCATGGCCAAACGCCAACTATATGTCGCCGCTGAGAACGATCCTCTCCACCTGCACGCGCTCAATAACCGTTTCCTTCGTACCCCCAATGTGGAGGTGGCAACGCTCGATCCCGCCGACGCAAAGCAGTTTCATGCGCTGGGCAGACGCTTCGATACCGTCCTCTGCATCAACGTCCTCGAATACTTAGACCATCCGGAACAGACCCTCGAAGCCGCCGCCGGCGTCCTTGAGACGGGCGGCCGCGTGGTTGTCCTCGCCCCGCAGGGCAAAGGACTGTTCTGCAAACTCGATCAGACGCTCGGACACAAGCGGCGGTTCTCCCGCGCCGATCTGGAAACCATGTTGCGGCAATGCGGCTTTGAACCGGAGAACACGCACCAACTGGCGAAAACGGGGGCCCTCTCGTGGTTCCTCTTCGGAAAGTTGCTCGGCCAAAAACAAATCGGCAAATTCTGGCTGAAGTTGTTCGACAAAACCGTCTGGGTCTGGCGGCGTGTCGATTTCCTCATCCCTTGGAGCGGACTCAGCCTCATCGTTGTCGCAAAGAAGAAATGATCGCCTGGACTGATATACATTCTATGGATACGCCGCATGCGAATCGCTCATCTCGTCTGTATCATCCTGACGCTGTCTGCCACCGCCGCAGCTGATTCCGGAAACCTCATCGACCAGCACATCTTCGCCAAGATGAAACGCGATGGCGTGCCCCCGGCTCCATTGTCTTCCGATGCCGAGTTCCTCCGCCGCATCTATCTCGATCTCACCGGCCACCTGCCCGACCCCGCCACCGCCCGCAAGTTCCTTGCCGATACCGCTCCGGATAAGCGCGAGAAACTGATTGCGTCCATGTTTCCTCCGCTGCCCGTAACCGGCATGCGCTCCATCTCCACCCATCCGTTTCTCGACCGCTGGACCTACTGGTTCAACGATCTTTTCCGCAACGGACAGTTGCTCGAACGCGGCATCAACACCTTCTACGACTACATCTACAAATCCCTCCTTCTGAACGTCCCTTATGACGAAATGGTGCGCGAGATGATTACTGCCTCAACCGTCTCCACCTGGACCAACGGAGCCGCCAACTTCATCGCCCGCAGCCACGTTTTTGAAGGCGACGGCTACATGATGAATCATGAGGACACCGCCGACGAAATCGCCATCGCTACCACCAAGCTCTTCCTCGGCGTAAACCTCGAATGTATCTCCTGCCACGATGGCCGCGGCCACCTGGAAAAAATCAACCTCTGGCTGACTCGCCATAGGCGTGCCGATCTCTTCCGCCAGGCCAGCTTTTTCGGCAAGACTTTCATCGCTCCCGTGTTCGGCCGATTTCCTCAGTTCATGGTGAAGGACTCCCGCGGCGGCTACGATCTCACCACCGTTTCCGCCCTTCGCCCGAAGCGCGATCCGAAAGCCGACATCACACCCACCTTCATCCTCGATGCCTCGCGCGCCGAACCCACGGAAAAACCCCGTGAAGCCTACGCCCGCATGATCACCACCCATCCCCAGTTTGCCCGCGCAACCGTCAACCTCGTGTGGGCCGAACTCATGGGGCAGGGAATCGTCGATCCTCCCTTCGACTTCGACCTTGACCGCCAGGATCCATCGAAGCCTCTCCCCGCGGGTTGGAGCCTCCAACCCTCTCATCCCGAACTGCTCGATGCCCTCGCCGCCGATTTCCGAGCCAATCATTACGATCTGCGCCGCCTCATCCGGCTGATCGTTTCGTCCAATGCCTACCAGCTTTCCGCGAATCACCCCGGTCCCTGGAAAACCTCCTACGATAGCTACTTCGCCCGCCGCGTCGTTCGCCGGCTCTCCGCGGAACAGACCTGGGATGCGATTCATCAACTCACCGGAGCCCTCCCCACTTACAAAGTCACCTTCTCCGAAGAAAAGGTCGGGTATATCAATCAAACCCACTCCCCGCAGGATGTGGAGAAAACCAATCGCGCGCTGTATAAAATTCTTCAGGCCTTCGGACAATGCGACCGCTACACCGCCGAAGCCGACCGCCGCCCCAACATGATCCAATCGGCCCTTCTCATGAATGACAAGATCCTCCGCGAGGCCGTGAAAATCCGCAAAGGCGGCAAGCTCGAAGCCATGCTCCAATCGCCTCCCGAACAGGTTGTCGATGAAATGTTTTGGGCTGCTCTCAGCCGCGCCCCCTCGGAAAGCGAAAAGTCCATCGCCGGTGAGCTACTGGCGCGCAACAAGGAACAAGGCGCCGAAGATCTTCTCTGGGCCATGTGCAACCGCCTCGATTTCCTCTTCTACTAGGAGCCCTGACGATGAAGAACTCCATCCCCACGCTCGGCCGCCGCGAAATGCTCCGCCTCGGAGCGCTCTCCATCTCCGGCTATCACCTCCTCCCCTTCGCCGCGCCATCCAACGTCCAGGCTCAGTCCAAAGTCTCCCCCCGTGGCTCGGCCGATTGTGTCATCTTTCTCAACCTCCTCGGCGGCCCCTCGCAAATGGATACCTTCGACGTGAAGGAAGGCAAATGGGGCCCCGAAAACCGGGATGTACGCACGGTCAAGCAAGGCTATCGCTTCCCCTACGGCTTGATGCCGAAGCTCGCCGATTCGCTCGATGATCTCCTCATCGTCCGATCCATGGAAGCCTGGGAAACCGTGCATTCACGCGGACAATACTACCTGCAGACCGGACACGCCGTGAGTCCCGCCCGCGGCAAAGAGATGCCCTCCATGGGCGCCGTCATCGCCTATGAAACCGCTTCCCGCCGCAAGGAATCGGACTTCCTTCCGCCCTTCGTGGCGATGAACTACGATGCCAACAACATGTATGGCCCCCTGCAGCGCGAAGGTTGCCTCGCCAGCGAGTTCTCTCCGCTAACGCTCGATCTCAAAAGCGGCAGTCTCCCCTTTATCGTTGAAGAGCAGGATCGCCCACGGCTCCAACAACGATGGGAATTACTGAACAAGTTCGACACCAGCCGCCTCTCGCTGCGTCCCGATTCGCCGCAGCCTATGCGCCAGTTCGACAGCTTCGGCAAAGCCGTCTACCGCATGATGGACAACCCCGCCATCGCCAAAGTCATGCGTCTCGAAGAGAGCGAACGCAAAGCCTACGGCTCATCCGCCATCGGCGATGCCTGCATTATCGCCCGCAACATGGTGGCTGCCGATGCCGGTGCGCGCTTCCTCTTTCTCACGCACGGCGATTGGGACCATCACGGCAATATCTACGGCAAGGACGGCAAGGGCGGCGTTTACAAAATGTGTGCCGAACTCGATGGCGCGCTCCCCGCACTCCTCTTCGATCTCAAACGCACCAGGCGTCCCGATGGCTCCTCCCTCCTCGATCGCACCTTCGTCGTTGCCATGGGCGAGTTCGGCCGCACCCCCGGACCCCTCACCGTCAACCTCGGCCGCGAGCACTACGCCAAAGCCATGATTGCCGCCTTCGCCGGCGCCGGTGTCAAAGGCGGCCGCGCCATCGGAGCCACCGACGCCGAGGCCTCGAAGGTCACCGAATTCGGTTGGAGCCGCAAACGCCCCATCTACACCGAGGATGTCTGTGCCACCATCTACTCTGTCCTCGGCATCGATTGGACCAAGCGTCTCACCAACACACCCTCCGGCCGCGATTTCGTTTACATCGACCCCGTCGCCGGACAGATGGTTGTCGACTTCCAGGAAGTAAGGGACTTTTTTGTCTGATAGAGGCGGTCCGGCGCGTCGCCCGGCTCCAATATGGTATATAAGCACTCAGGCAGCGTGGACTCCGCATTCGAGCGTTGCTGAAAAGTTCCCTTTGAGTTTCGGGCACAAGTGGAGGAGATCAACGCGGGCCGGCGGATGATAGATCCGTCGCCCGCGTCGAATCCGTCAGTCGACTGCCGATGCCGACTTCGCTCTCTGGGGGCCCCAGCGAGCCAGCATCGCGCGCAGTTGCTCCGGGAAAAACGGTTTTGACAAATAGTCGTTCATGCCCGCCTCCAGGCAGCGCATTCGATCCGTGTCCATGGCGTTGGCCGTAAGCCCTATGATCGGCACTGCGCTTCCCCGTCCTCCTGACTGGCGGATACACCGCGTGGCCTGAATTCCATCCATCTCCGGCATCTGCATGTCCATGAACACGAGGTCGAACTCTTCTTCCGCCACACGCTGCACGGCTTCCAATCCATTCGGCGCCACTGCCACCACGCATCCTTCCCGTTCCAGCATCCTTCGCGTCAGCAACTGGTTGATGGCACAATCTTCCACAATCAGGATGCGCAACCCGCGTACATGTGTGGCGGTCTTGTTGTGCGACGGCTCATTCACCTCATGTGGCGGCGCCGGCAGCGGCAGCATCACCGTAAACGTCGACCCTACGCCAACCTCGCTCTCCGCTCGTATCTCTCCACCCATGGCTTGGGCAATATGCCGTGAGATGGCCAGCCCGAGACCCGTTCCCCCAAACCGGCGCGTCGAGGATGAGTCTACCTGCATGAAACGTTCGAATAACTGCGGGATCCGCTCGGCCGGGATCCCGATGCCTGTGTCGGCCACTTCGAAATGCCACCACGTCCGGCTGTTCTTCTGCCGCACGGAAACGCGCAGGTCCACTGCCCCTTCCAGGGTGAACTTGATCGCGTTACCGAGCAGATTCAGCAGGATCTGCCGCAGTCGCATCGGATCCACCCACGCGTGATCGGGAGTTCCACTGTCAATCTGCAGATACAGCCCAAGCCCCTTCCCGTTCGCCTCCGGCGTCATCATCCGCACGGCGGCCTGGAGCAGTTCCGGCATCCACACACAGGTCGGCTCCAGGCGTAGTTTCCCCGCTTCGATCTTGGAGTAGTCCAGAATGTCATTCACCACGCTGAGCAGCGCCTCACCCGACAGACGTATCGTCTCCACCATCTCGCGCTGCTCGATATCGAGCCGCGTCGATTGCAGCAGGCTCACCATGCCCAGCACTCCCGTCATCGGCGTCCGGATCTCGTGGCTCATCGTTGCCAGAAACTCTGATTTTGCGCGCGCCGCCGTTTCCGCGGTTTCTTTCGCCAGCGAAAGTTCAGCCGTCCGCGCGGAGACACGCGATTCCAGAGTTCGGTTCGATTCCAACAGGCTGCGGTTGTGAAAGTGAATCAGCAGAAACACAATGCCGCTTGCCAGACCAATCGCCGCTGTCCGAAACGGCCACGTCTCGTAAAAATGCGGCGTCACCGTGATTTCCACGGAAAGCGTCGGGCCTCCCCACGGGCCGCCCATCGCCGCGGTCTGGACAAGAAATCGGTAGCGGCCGGGAGAAAGGTTCGTATAGCGCGCCACACGCCGGTTGCCCGCTGCGATCCATTCCTTGTCCATCCCCTCCATCCGGTAACGGTACTGCCTTGCATTCGGATCCCGCAGATCCAGTGCCGCGTACAAGAACTCGACTGTGTTGCTTCCTGCGGGAAACGAAATCGCCCGCTGCAGATCCCAACTCTCCCCGTTGACCAACAGTTGGTCCAACCCGATGCGGACGCCGCCGGGTTGTGTCTGCAAGCCCGTTGGATGAAAACGGACCACGCCCTTGATCGAAGCGAGCCAGAGGGTTCCATCGCGATCCAGACAGCCCGTCGATGAAGTGCCCAGTCCGAAGTTCAGGCTGGGCAGCCCGTTCGCCGCTCCGTAGCTGCGTACCGCCGGCTCCGGCCCCCGTCCTTCCATCCACCGCTGGAGTTCTTCTGCCTGCGCCGATCGCAACCCATTCCGCGTCGCCATCCACAAGGTTCCCGATTGATCCTCGATGAGATATAGGATCGACGGTATTCCGGGTAGCTTCGTGTGTCCCAGAAATTTCTTCCGCTTGCGCGAGAATGTGTGCAGACCCTCGTTGGAGCCAATCCATAGCACATCGTCGCCGGAGGGCAGCATCGTATACCAACGCACCGCCTCCCCGCGCCCCGCATCGAACCTGTCCACTGCTCCCTTCTCCACAGCCGCCAATCCCTCACTCCAGGAAAGCATCCACAATATCCCCGCGGCATCTTCGTGCATCGAGCGCACCGACGGTATCCGTGCAATTGTGCTTGTGCTCAGCCGCGATGGTGACGGAGCCTCCATCTTCACCACTGCTTCCCCCGTCGATACATAGACCGTGTTTCCCCGGCCGTTTTGTATCGCTACCTGCAACTCCAGCCGCAACGGGATACTCACGGGCAGACGTTGCACACCCTGCCGTGTGGCATGCAGCATTCCCTCGCGTGACAGTGCCAGTATGCCGCCGAATGGAGCATCCGCAATCGCTTGCACCTGTGTTCTGACGGGTGACGGAACATCGAAGGCCTTGCCATCCCGCAGCACTGCCAGCGTCGTGCTTCGCGTGCCCGCCCAAACGGTTCCGCTGCGATCCCGATACACGGCGTGCACGCGCGGATCCGACAATCCTTCTCGAAACCCCGTAAACTCAAATGCGGATTGGCTCAGCCGCAGCAGCCTCCCCTGGTTCGTTCCGAACCACATTGCCCCGAAACGGTCCTCCGTCGCCGCGGTGACGGATTCGCCTTGATCGGGCAGATCCCGGCATTCCGGTTTGTCGCCAGCTATACGGCAAATGCTGCCTGCAGCACCGGCCCACACGCTGCCGTGCGTGTCTTCAAACAACGTCTCGATGATCCCCAGCCCAGCCGGTAGCCGGATTGCCCGCCACGGCTGTCCCGCACCGCTGCTTCGCCACATGCTGCCGTCTCGTGTCAGCCACAGCCGTCCCTTCCGGTCCTCCAGGATGTTCTCCAACGCCGCCATCGCCCCCATTGGAGCCGGCCTGTGCTCCCAATGGCCAGACAAGCATGTCGATACGCCCTCGGTCGGCCCTGTCACGTAGAACCTGCCCGACCGGCCGATGTGCATCGCTCGCTGCCGGTCCGTGTCCCCCGTGGGCGCACTGCAGATCTGTTCCGGGCGCGCTTGCCCTTCCGGGATCCGGTACATCCCGGACCGGTTCGCTACCAGCAACGCGCCCGAAGCATGCCGCTGAATCACCGCCAGGAATGGCCGGCGCGCACCGTTCAGATGGGCCCGTACGACGAACTGCGGGTTGGCGAGAGTCAGAAACGGATCCGGCCGCGCATGATAGAGAACCCCACGGTACGACCCAATCCAGAGAGACCCGTCCTGGCCCGGAAACAGCGCACGCGTTGCCACGTCGCCATCCGCGCCCGGCTTCATCACCGCCGCGCTGGTTCCGTCAAACCGCGCCAGCCCGTTCATGGTCCCTGCCCACAGGTAGCCGTCCTGCGTTGGAGTCAGCGCGGTGATTGTTTCTTCAGGAAGTCCTTCGCGCGTGCCCCATTGCTCGAGCGCGTAGCTGTGAATGGTTTGAGTGGGCTCCAGTGCCTGTGACTGCCATTGGAGTGCAACCAGCAACGCAAGCTTTCGGCTGCACCTGCTCCCAGCGGTTGGAAACACCATGAACCGGGTATTCACATTTTAGTCGAATTGCGTCGGTTTTTGTATCCCCTTGCCCTGAATATTTTTTTGTCCTGTTTTGCGCAACAATGTAGGATTGCGAAAGACCTGGAAGATCACTCTCGAATACGACGGCTCAAAGTACAGCGGCTGGCAGGATCAGATCAACGCCCGCACCGTGATGGGCGAGCTCCGAAAAGCAGCGGAAGACCTCTTCGGTGGCCCCGTCGAGATCCAGGGCGCCGGCCGGACTGACGCCGGTGTCCATGCCCTAGCGCAGGTGGCCCACCTCCGCGCCGAGCCGAAACACCGCTTCCACCCCGATCAGATCCAACGTGGCCTCAATGACCGCATGCCCGCCGAAATCGCCGTTCTACAAGTGGACGAAGCCCCCGCGCGCTTCCACGCCCGCCACGACGCCCTTTCCCGAGGCTACGTCTATCAGATCTCCCGCCGCAAGAATGCCTTCGCCAAACGCCACGTCTGGTGGATCAAGGACCCGCTCGACGTCCCTCTCATGCAGCAAGCCGCCGCCATGCTGCCCGGCCGTCATGACTTTGTCTGCTTCCGCGCCGTCGATCCCTCCAAACCCTCCGAATCCACCATCGTCGTCGTCGATAGCGCCGCCATCGAGGAACACGACGACCTTATTTTATTCCGTATCGAAGCCTCCCATTTCTTATGGCGTATGGTCCGCCGTATTGTAGGAATTCTCGTCAAACTCGGTCAGAAACAAATCACCCTCGACCAGTTTCGCCAGCTCCTCGACGGCAAGTGCGGCCAAGGGATGAAGGTCTCCGAATGGACCGCCCCCGCCGCCGGACTCTTCCTCGAAAGGGTGCGATATCCCGAGAAGGTGCAGTAGAGTGGGAGGTACCATGCTACGCTCTTTCTTCTCGCGACGCGATCTGTTCAGCGGGGGCGCCCTGCTGGCATACATGCAATCCCTCCCCAGCCGCCTGTGGGCTGCCGGTCCGCTGCGCATCGGTCCGGATATCTACCAGTCCATCGGTGTCCGTCCCCTCATCAACTGCAAAGGCACCTTCACCATCATCTCCGGTTCGCAAACGCTCCCCGAAGTCAAGCTCGCCATGGAAGCAGCCTCGCGCCACTACATCCACCTCGACGAATTGATGGACGCCGTCGGCAAGCGCCTCTCCGAACTCACTCAGGCCGAATGGGGCATGGTTTCCAACGGCTGCGCCGCCGCGCTCGCCCATTCCACCGCCGCCTGCATCGCCGGAGCCGATCCCGAAAAGCTCCAGCGTCTCCCCGACACGCGCGGACTCAAGAACGAAGTCATCTCGCCCGCCTACTCCCGCAACGTCTATGACCACGCCGTGCGCGGCGCCGGTGCGCATTTTGTCACCGTCAATACCATTGAGGAATACAAGAAGGCGTTCAATGAACGCACGGCGATGGTGATGATCCTCGCCGGACCCGGCGACGCCGGGCCTCTCGGTCTCCAGGCCCTCGCCCCCATCGCCAAGGAACATGGCGTGCCAGTCCTTGTGGATGCCGCCGCCGAGCGCCTCAAGGTTCCGAACGTGCACCTCACCCGTGGCGCAGATCTCGTTGCCTACTCCGGCGGCAAATGTCTCCGTGGTCCGCAATCTGCCGGATTGCTGCTCGGCCGCAAGGATCTGATCAAGGCCGCCTGGATACATTCCGCTCCGCACCACGCGTTCGGCCGCCCCATGAAAGCTGGTAAGGAAGAAATCATGGGCATGCTTGCCGCCGTCGAAATGTGGGTCAAGCGCGATCACGATGCCGAGTGGAAAGAATGGGAAAGCTGGATCGACACCATCTCCAAGAGCGTCACCCGCGTCAAAGGAGTCACCACCAGCATCCGCCAGCCCGACAGCCTCTCCAATAACGCCCCCCGTCTCGTCATCCAGTGGGATGGCGAAGCCCTCGGCATCGCCGGCCAGGAAGCCGAAAAGCTCCTCCTCGAAGGCAACCCGCGCATCATTGTCGGCGGCGCCTCCGGCTCCGAACGTATGGGCCTCAAGCAGAGTTCGCTCACCATCATGCCCTACATGATGATGCCCGGCGACGCCAAAATCGCCGCCGAACGCATTCACGCCGTCCTCTCCAAGCCGCCCTCCATCACCCGCAAAGCCCCCGCCGCCCCGTCGGTCGATGTCAGCGGCCAGTGGGATGTGGAGGTGCAGTTTCTGTTAGGGAAGGCCTCCCACCGCCTGGTCTTCGAACAGAAATCCGCAGCCCTCGTCGGCTCCCACCACGCCGAATTCCTCGACAGCGACCTCCGCGGTTCCGTCGCCGGCAGCGAAGTCTGGTTCAACACCTCGCACCGCTACGAAGGCACACGCATCGGCTACGAATTTAAGGGTACCGTCTCCGGCGACACCATGACCGGCAAAGTCGGACTCGGCGAATACGGCGAAGCAACCTTCACCGCCAAACGCCACACTTACGGCCGCCCCGGCGGCGTCGTCCGCCCCGTAAAAACTGTGTAGCCCTATTCTTCTGATCTCTCACGGTGTCGTGCCTACATCCCTGTGGGCACGGCGCCCGTTTGCTCGCAGTAGGGTCCAGCTAAGCTCCTCGCAAGGAGGAGCAATCTATCCGTGGCCCAAATACATCAGCCACCCCAACCCAAACATCACCGCCACGAAATACCCAAACGACCGCAGCCCATACCGCAGCCGCTCCTGATCCGTCTTCTTCGTCACAACCCCCAGCACCACCGAACACAGCAGCGCAAACAGCAGCGCCGCTTCAAAATGCGAAAGAGTCACCTTCGGCATGGTTAATCCTTCCTCCCCGATACAATCTCAAACGCATCCACCATCGCCAGTACGTTCATCAACCCCGCCGCCACCAGAAACTTCGTCCCGTAATCATGCACATGTCCCGCCACTTCCGGCTGATCGTACCCCAGCCACGTGGTCAGAAAATACAGCACGCCGCTCATCATATCCGCCGCATAACCGCCCGTATAAATGATGGTCGTCAGCAGGTCCCCACTGGCCGGCTGAAACATCGCCCCGCGCATCATGATCCCGAACAGGAACGTGATCAAAACAGACCCCGCCAGCATCATCGCCCGCCCGGTCCGCTTCAGATAAAAGTGCCCCGCGCCCGGAATAATCCACGCCAACAGCACCACCGGAGCCCACGTCGTAATGGGTACGGACGGTTCCTTCTTCACTGCAACTTGTTCGGCCATAAGGATACGTCTCTCAGTGTACCATCCGGCCCGTCGGCCCTCCGGCAGTCGCATATAATCAAAGCTGGTTTCTCATGCGCCTCACCCTGTTGCTGTTTCTCTACGTATTCGCCGCCGCCGCGGCCCCGGTGGAGTTCAATCGCGACGTGCGGCCCATTCTCTCCGACAACTGCTTCGGCTGCCACGGCCCGGACGCCACCACCAAAAAAATCCCCCTCCGCCTCGATAGCGAAGCCGCCGCCAAAGCCGATCTCGGCGGCCGCCGAGCCATCGTCGAAGGCAACCCCGCCGCCAGCGAAGTCATCAAGCGCATCACCACCGACAAAAAAGGCCTGCGCATGCCGCCCCTCGCCTCCGGCCACACCCTTTCCGACCGCGAAGTGGAAACCCTTCGCGAATGGATCGCCCAAGGTGCGAAATGGCAGAAGCACTGGTCCTTCCTCACCCCGCAGCGCCCCGCGCTGCCTCAGGTCAGCGATCCCGCATGGCCCCGCAACGCCATTGACCACTTCGTGCTCGCCCGCCTCGACCGTGAAGGCCTCAAGCCCTCCCCCCAAGCCTCGAAAGAGACCTTGCTCCGCCGAGCCGCGCTCGATATCACCGGCCTTCCCCCCAGCCCTGCCGAAATCGATGCCTTCCTCAATGACCGCGCGCCCAACGCCTTCGAAAAAGCCGTCGATCGCCTGCTCGCTTCGCCCCGTTACGGTGAGCGCATGGCCATCCGATGGCTCGATGCCTCCCGTTACGCCGATACCAATGGCTACCAGTTCGACGGCGAGCGTGTCATGTGGCGCTGGCGCGACTGGGTCATCAACGCCTTCAACCGCAATCAGCCCTTCGATCAATTCGCCCTGGAACAAATCGCCGGCGACATGTTGCCCGGTGCAAAGCTCGATCAGAAAATCGCCACCGGCTTCAACCGCAATCACCGCGCCAACACCGAAGACGGCATCATCGCCGAAGAGTACGCCGTCGAATACGTCGTCGATCGCATTGAAACCACCTCCGCCGTCTTCCTCGGACTCACCATGGGCTGCGGCCGCTGCCATAACCACAAATACGACCCCATCACCCAGAAGGAGTTCTACCAGTTCTTCGCCTACTTCAACAACATCCCCGAATACGGCCGCGCCATGAAGTACGGCAATTC
>CALFYN010000938.1 GCA_937952345.1 uncultured Acidobacteriota bacterium | reverse complement strand
CTAGTCTTTCTGATCCGTCGCGCCCCAGTGCTCACAACGGAAAATACAGCGTGCGGCGTTGTGATGGTGCAGTTTGGCGCAAACAATGGCACGTGAGCCGTGAATTACCATGTAAGCCCATGACGCAAGGGCCATCCCGAGTGGTGGGGCCGTAAAGTAGACCCACCATGCCGGCCAATCGCCAGCCGCAAACGACGACCCCGCGGAGCGAGCTGGATTCATGCTCATCCCTGAGAGCGGTGCCTCGATGGTGATATTCAGAGCAACCAGCATGCCCGCAGCATAGGGAGTATACCGAGCGATCCTGCGGTCGTTGGAAAATGCCAGGATGCACCCCATCATGAGAAAGGAGATGGCGAACTCCGCCGCAAAGGCCACCCAGATTCCGCCCTGGCCTGGCGCGGTTACCACATGATTAACAGCCATGTGGGAGACCGGGGGCCCGATTAGCAAAGAAGCGAGTTGTACACCCGCGGCACCTCCCGTGAATTGCGCAACTATGTATAACACTGCGTCAGCCGGTGCGATCTTGCCGCGCAACCAATAAGCCAGGGTCACAGCAGGATTCAGGTGCGCGCCCGAGCGCTGCCCCCAAGGCGAGCAGATGATCGCCACGGCTGTGCCGCCCATGGCGAGACCCATCATCGCTCTCCGTGCCAGCGCATTGTCTATTGACCTGTGCAGTGCGGAGGACGGGTGCTCCAGCAGAACGGCAAAGATACATGCCGAGATCATGAACATGCCAAGTCCCCAAACCTCCATCAGATACTCCGGCCAGTGGCTGCGCAGAGCACGCGGCAAGCTTTTGTTTTGGTCAGGCCGATCCGAAGTCCGTGTCGTGCTGGCTTGCATAGTTGCTGGCAGTCAGATCCAGACTGGCGGGGCGGAAATTCCCGTCTCGTGAAGATCTGCAATAAGGAATAAATCTGCGCTGCGTCTGGATTACACCGCCCGGAGATCGCGTCTGATGACACTCACTCAAACCCACCGTGACTGCCCGGCACAGGAACGCCACGCCGCCCTGATCCGACAAAACATCAAATGGATTCGTCAGGCGATCATCCTTCTGAATGTACTGGATGACACTGCCTACTCCTGTTCCGCGCCTGGGGTGACTCCCCACCGTGCGGGTGCGCACCTACGGCACGTAATCGAGTTCTACGATTGCTTTCTGGACGGGCTCTATTCCCTGCACATCGACTATGACGCACGGCGCCGCGACGAGTCGATCGTTCGCAGTTGCGAAGTAGCGATAGCGAAGCTCGAGTCCATCTGCGAGCGGCTTGAGACAACCCCGGCGCTGCAATGCGACTCGTTAGTTTGGGTCCGAGTAGAAGATGCGGATGCACTTGGTCTGCAGGATCCTTATGTGACATCGTCTGTTGGGCGGGAACTTCTCACCCTCAGCAGCCACACTATCCATCATTTCGCTCTGATTGCAGTCACATTGGGGGCGATGGGCATTGACGTTCCGGCTGATTTTGGTGTTGCGCCCGCGACGATGCGCCACCAGCGGAAATTGCGGGGGGCTGCCTGATGTGTACCGTAAGTTGGGTTCATGATGACTACGGCTACCATCTGCTCTGCAATCGCGACGAAAAGCGCTCGCGCCCGGTTGCTTCTCTCCCGCAGATTCACTGCAGAGGTAGTGTCCGGTTCGCGGCGCCAGTGGACGGAGCTTATGGAGGGACTTGGATTGCCGTCAACGAGTACGCCGTCTCCCTTTGTCTACTCAACGGGAACAGCCTTAGCATTGGTACGACTTCGCCAACGCCGACCGCGCCTCGCAGCCGCGGCCTGCTGCTTGCCGAATACATGGACGCCAGGTCGGTGTTCGAGGTTTGTGATCGCCTCTGGGCCGCCGATCTCTCGCGGTACGCACCGTTCACGCTCGTCACATTAGAAGCGAATGAGCCGGCCGCGGTTATGGAGTGGGACGGAGTCGATAAGTTGATACTGCCGCACGGTGACGCTTTCATGCCGCTCATCTCTTCCTCATTCGACCCCAGCTGTGTGCTGCAGTACAGAAAGAACGAATTTCAGCGCCGCCGCCTGCTGGAGGGCTCAGTCAATTCCAGCTTCCTCTTTCAATTCCACAAAAGCCATGGCCCCGTTCCCGGTCCGTATTCCCCCTGTATGCATCGGTCCGATGCGGAAACCGTCAGTTTCAGCTGGATTCAGGTGACCGCTGAGGATATTCGTTTCCTATATACCCCCGCCGCGCCATGCCGCTGGCTCCGCGGCGAATCGTTGGTGCTGCCACGTCTCCAGTAGTCAAACAGAAAGGTCCGGTCGTAGTGTTTCTCACTCTGGTTCTGCTCTCACTAGCAACGCTAGTTACTGAGGATCTCACTTGCATTGGTGCTGGCGTCCTTGTGGCCCAAGGGCAACTCTCCTTCCTCCAGGCTGTCCTGGCATGTCTGTTCGGAATCGCAGTCGGTGACCTGCTGTTGTTCGCTGCTGGGCGATGGGTCGGTGTTCGGGCAATGGCGTGGCCGGTCGTTGCTCGCTATGTTCCCTTGTCGAAGGTGCGGGAAGCGACCGCATGGCTGCAGCAGAGGGGACTGGTCGTAGTGCTCTTCAGCCGCTTTGTCCCCGGCCTGCGATTGCCAACCTACTTTGCCGCAGGCGTTCTTGCCACCAGTTACTGGCGGTTTACGGCTTATTTTCTGCTCGCCGCCGCGGTGTGGGCCCCGCTTCTGGTGGGAGCCTCCGCCCTTCTGGGCGGTGCGGTAGTCGCAGTGGCTGCGGCGAAAGGCGCCAGGGCCGCGGAGACCTTCCTGGTAGCTTGCGGAATGTTGTTCGGCCTTCGTTTGTTGATGCGGAATCGGATCCTCCTCTACCTCCGGCCTTGGTGGCTCCGCGTCACACAGTGGGAGTTTTGGCCCCCTTGGGCCGCCTATCTGCCCCTCATTCCTTACTTTTTCTACCTGGCAGCCCGATACCGCTCGCTTACTTTGTTCACCCTCGCTAACCCGGGCATCTTCACCGGTGGACTGGCCGGCGAATCAAAAAGCGAGACGTTGCGGCATTTGGCGCGGGTGTCAGGCATTGTGCCGGAGTTTGAACTGCTCCCGGCCGATCTGTCGCACAACCAAAAGATCGAGGCCGCGCACCGTTTTCTCAACGCCCGCGGCCTGCCATTTCCGGTCGTACTCAAACCCGATCGCGGGCAGCGGGGCACTGGGGTCGCGATCGTGCGCTCCAATGATGAACTTGCCGCGTACCTTCGCAATGCGGCCACCGACACCATTATTCAGCGCTATGCGTCCGGAGTGGAGTTCAGTGTGTTCTATGTTCGGCATCCGGCCCAGGCCAACGGTCGAATTGTGGCGATTACGAAGAAGGACTTCCCCTTCGTTACCGGCGACGGCGTGTCTACCATCCGAGACCTCATTCGACAAGATACGCGCGCGGTTGCCATGTACGCAATCTACGAAAGACAGAGCCACCGCAATATCCTTGATGTCCCAACTCCAGGTGAAGTAGTGCAACTCGTCGAAGTGGGCGCTCACTGCCGTGGAGCTGTCTTCCGCGATGCCACCACTAGCATCACTTGCGAGTTGGAGTCCATGATCGACTGCCTCGCCAAGGCTCACCCTGGCTTCTTCTTCGGACGCTTCGACCTGCGAGTTCCCGATACAGGAAGCCTGCAGGCGGGCACTGGACTGTCTGTGCTCGAACTCAACGGTGTTGCGGCGGAGCCAACGCATATATATGACCCATCGGTAGGTATCTTCGAGGCCTATCGCACACTTGCGTGGCAGTGGGCCACTGCTTTCGCGATCGGCGATTACAACCGCCGCCTGGGCGAACGCCCGATGCCGCTACGTCAACTCGCCGCCGTGATCGCGGAACCCATCCCGCTTCCGCCGAAACAGGCGAACACAGCAGGTTCGGGCGCGCCGTGTGTGCACACGCTCGGATTGAGCCGGCAGAACCCTGAACTCGTGGGAATATCCGCTTCACGGGCTGGATCTCTGCGAGTGTGAGGTGCTGCCACGCTGATGGCACGATCGAGTGAGACAGACACTGCGAAGGAGAAATTATGTTACGCCTTGAAGGCAAGAATGTACTGATTACCGGAGCATCTTCCGGCATCGGGCAGGCTATTGCTGTCCGCTTCGCCAAGGAAGGTGCAAACGTCGCCATCAACTTCCGCAACGGGCCCGATCAGGCGGCTGCCACGGAACTCCTTGTAAAAAAGGCCAGCCGTGATGCGGGCCGCAATGGGAGCAGTAAAGTCGTCACTATCCAGGCGGACGTGTCTCGTGAAGACGATGTCGCAACCATGTTCAGAAAAGTTGTTGAGTTGTTCGGGTCATTGGATGTGCTCGTCAACAACGCAGGGATACAAAAGCCCACTCCCAGCCACGAGATCGACATCGCCGATTTTGACCGCGTTCTGAACGTCAACCTGCGCGGCGCGTTCCTTTGCTCCCGCGAAGCGATCCGGCATTTCCTCGGCCGCCGGGCGGGTGGTGTGATTCTGAATAATTCCAGCGTTCACGAAATCATTCCGAAACCCAAGTATCTGCCTTACTCGGTCAGCAAGGGCGGCATGGAGAACCTGACAAAGTCGCTCGCACTCGAGTATGCAGGCCAAGGCATCCGCGTGAATGCCGTGGGACCCGGCGCAGTCGTCACCCCGATTAACTCGTCCTGGATTAATGATCCAAAAGCGAGAGGTGAAGTCGAAAGCCACATTCCGATGGGCCGTGCGGCCGCAGCCGACGAGATTGCCGCCGTCTTCGCCTTTCTCGCATCCGATGACGCCTCCTATGTGACTGGGCAGACCGTCTTCGCCTGCGGAGGGCTTACGCTGTATCCCGAGTTCCGCGTAGCGTGGTCGTCCGGGGAGTAACCCACCATGGATCTCAGCAACAAACAGATTGTCGTCACTGGAGCTAAGGGCGGCCTCGGCGCCTACATTACTCAGGCGCTGCTCGCCGCCAATGCCCGAGTCATTGGAGTATCGCGCTCCATTCAGCGTTCCGACTTTCCGCATCCGCGCTTCTCCGCGGTTGCGGCCGAATTGGCCAGTATCGAGGCGGCCGAAACCCTTGTCACCTCACTCCGACAGGAATACGAAACCATCGACGGCCTCGTTCATCTGCTTGGCGGCTTCGATGGCGGTAAGTCAGTGGAGGAAACGGACGACAGCTCTATCGAAAAGATGCTCGCGCTCAACTTCCGTTCGGCCTTCTACATCATCCGCGCCGTCCTGCCGCTGATGAAGCAGCAGCACTCGGGCGCGATCGTCGCAATCGGCGCAAGGACGGCATTCGATCCGGCATCCGGACTCGCCGCCTACAGCGCATCCAAGGCCGCGTTGATCTCGCTCATGCGCACGGTTTCCGTGGAAGTGAAGGATCACGGCATCTCCGCCAACGTAATTCTCCCCGGCACCATCGACACGCCGGCCAATCGCGCATCCAGCCCGGGGACGGATACGGCCAAGTGGATCCGCCCTGAGCAAATCGCATCGCTCGTGGTTCACCTGATGGGGGATTGTTCCTCCCAACTCACGGGGGCTGTCATTCCGCTCTACGGCGCAGGTCTTTAGGAATGAAGGTCATGCAAGTAGCAACATGGATCGTGCAAGCGATCGCTCTTTATACCGCCATTGGCGCCTTGTTCGCGGCGTGGTTTGTGTGGAAGGGAATCTATCGTGTGGATCCCCAGGCGCATGGCTCCTCAATCCCCTTCCGCTTCACGATCCTTCCCGGCGTGGTTACACTGTGGCCCTTGCTCCTGGGGAAGGCCGTTGGGAGGAGCGGGTGACGCGGCCCCAACGGAAGGCGCACGCGCGCCTTTGGCTGTTCCTTGCTGTCTGTCTGGCTGTCCTGATCACAGTAAGCATCGCGGCCCGCCGCCCCGATCAGCCACCACCGAACCATCATCTGCATTGGGAACAGGAGAAGCGATGAGCCTCGAATACAAAGTAGTCGGCTGGACCCGGCACAAGAAAATTTACGATCTGCTTCTGCTGGCCTTCGTGGTCACATTCGTTGGGCTCTTCGTCGGCCTGGGGGCCGTGCTTCATCCCGCTGTGACTGCGGAAACGCTGCTGATTCGCGCATTCGGCACACTCGCTTTGTTCCTGCTGCATGTTGTGCTGGTGATCGGTCCGCTGTGCCGGTTGGATGCGCGATTCCTCCCCCTGCTCTACAACCGCCGGCACCTCGGAGTCACTACGTTTGTGATCGCACTGGCGCATGGGGTGTTTTCGTTGGTTCAGTTTCACGCCTTGGGAGACGTGAATCCACTCGTCAGCATGCTGGCGACTAATACCCGGTTTGATAGCATTTCGCAATTCCCATTTCATTGGCTCGGCGCCGTTGCGCTGGTAATCCTCTTCCTGATGGCGGCAACCAGCCACGACTTCTGGCTGCACAACTTGTCGGCTGCTTTGTGGAAGCGCTTGCACATGGCGGTCTACTTTGCATACACGTTCGTCGTGGCTCACGTCGCTCTGGGAGCGCTGCAGACCGAGATGAATCTGTTGCTGGCGGCCTTTCTCTGCGCCGGCGTGCTCTTGGTTGTGACACTTCATCTGCTGGCCGGCCGCAGGGAAACGCGTAAAGATGCTGCGATCCCGGACAACGTATCGCAGGATGGCTTCATCGAGGCTTGCCCGCTCCAGGCAATCCCGGAGGGCCGGGCGAAGGTTGTCTCTTTCGGCGCGGAGCGCATCGCGATTTTCAAGCACAATCAGCGTCCCGCAGCCCTATCCAATATCTGCCGTCACCAGGGTGGGCCGCTGGGCGAAGGACAGATCATCGGCGGCTGTGTGACTTGTCCCTGGCACGGGTATCAGTATGTGCCCGAAACTGGTGCGTCGCCGCCACCTTTCCAGGAAAAGGTTTCCACCTATCGCACGCGGGTGATCGACGGCGTCGTCTGGGTGCATCCCGACCCAGTACTGCCCGGCAGCGAAAACCCCACCAAGGACTCACTATGGACCAAGACCTCTACATAGGCTATGCGGCGACCGCTTCGCCGCGCATTATTCGTTGGAT
>CALFYN010000937.1 GCA_937952345.1 uncultured Acidobacteriota bacterium | reverse complement strand
TGGCCGCATCGGCGACTTTGGCGATCCTCTTCTGGAGTTCGGGGTCATCCTGCTTTCCGCGCAGGCCCATGGAGAACGATAGATCGCTGGTGCCGATGAAGAGGACGTCCACGCCGGGAGTGGCGGCGATCTCATCGATGCGATCAACGGCCCGGTAGTCTTCGATCATCGTCACGGTGACGACGTTGCGATCGGCGAAATCGGGGTAGGGCTCTTCGGTGGGCCAGCGGAACATGGCGAGTCCGGAGCCGTGGCCGCGGTCGCCGAGTGGGGGATAGCGGCAGGCATCCGCGGCGAGCTTCACCAATTCAGGCGTGTTGGCGAAGGGGAACACGACGCCGAGGACTCCCATGTCCAAAACACGTTTGGCCGTCCATGTTTCGACGACGGGAACGCGGGCGAAGGGGATGGCGTGCAGCCCGCGCGTGGCGAGGACAATATTGCGGAGGGTTTCGAGCGTGATGGGCGAGTGCTCCATCTCGATCCAGAGGAAGTCGAAGCCGAGTTGCGCGGCTTGGGCGGCGACTTCGACGCTGGCCGCGGTGATGGTGATGCCCACCACGGGCTTGCCTGCGCGCAAGGTTGCTTTGACGGGGTTTTCCCACGTTTTCGGAATCATGATGAGGGTTCTCTACTTTCGGATGAGCCAGACTTCGCTGATCTGTACGCCGCGCCCGTTGCCGCCGAGTCCGGCTTTGCGCTCCCAGGTCAAGGTGAGCTTGCCATCGGCGGTTGCCTGTTGCGGGATATCGAATTCGACGGGGCGCACGGGACGGTCTTTCGGGCGTAGCGGGTGGACTTCGTATTGGCCATCGGCGACCAGACGGATATCGAAGGTCTGCGTTTCGCCGGCATAGACGATTTTTACCTTGTACTGTGCCGTAGGGTCGAGATTGGGGTAGTTGACGGAGACGGAGTTGTCGTTCATGGTGCCGGCGTACTGCATCCACGACATACGCCAGGGGGCGATCTCGGTGTCGGGATTGATGGCGAAGCCGGTCATGGAAGATACGAGGCGGGCGGGATCCTGATCGAAAGGCAACCCATGATCGAGATGCGGCTGGAGGGCTGTGTTGCCGAGATCGTCGTAGAAGCCGCCGGGGCCGGCGTCGGTCCAGTGCAGGATTTCGTGAACGGCGGCCGCGCGATCGGCGGGCTTCGCCATGCGGGAGATTTCGGCAAAGCGGCCCTTGAGCCAGGCGCGATTGTTGAGTGGCGTGTCGATGGCATCGAGGTTTGCGCCACGGCCGACGGCGATGGCTTTGTACTTGGTCACGCTCAATTGCATGCGGATGCTCTGGAACAGCGCCTCGGCGAGTTCGAAGGTGCGCTGCCGGAGGCTTGCGGCGGGTGGCTGCAGAGCCGCTTCGTCGAGGATTCGTTCCGCGGCGGCAATGCCATCGACGCCCAGGCTCCGCAGCGCTTCCATGGCGCGTTCTTCGGCCGCGGTCTCATGGACGAGGCGGGCGCGGATGTAGGCATCGTAGTAGGCGCGGTACAGACCTTGCTGAAAGCGCCAGTTGGCAAGTTGCTGTGGCGTCGCGGCACGTTCCATGGCCTGGAATTGTTCGAGCGTAGTATTCACAGCGATGTTGCCCAGCAGGGGCCCGCGCCAGTTCTGCTCGAGCGCCATCAGGCCTTGTGCGAAGCTGTCGCGAAACTCGGGACCGATGAAAAGCTGCGCATACTCGCGCAGTACGCTCATGAGATCCGCATCACGGTTCCAGCCGAGGGCGCTCCAGACGAACTTGTTGACATCGTCGTTGCAGCCCTCCGAGTAAGTGAGGAATCCGTTGGTGTACGACTGCAACAAGCGGAAGATGGCGCGCTGATCGCGCGGACGAGGATTGATGGGCTCGCGGCCGAGGGTTAGGGCGTAGGCGACGTCCCAATCGGGCACGGGATACTGCGCGCGAATCGCGTGCGTGATGTCGGGGTAATGACGGATGGGATAGCGCTGGGGAACCAACTCGCGCAACTTGGGAAGGCTGACGCGATTTTGTGGGCCAAAGACGACGCCTTCGAGCCATGCCGGCTCCTTGCGCAGCATGGCGATGAACTGGTCGAGCCACTCCTGCGAGAACCCTTGCGGTGCGACCCACATCTTCGCTTTGGGATGGTACTTGCGAAGATTGGCGGTCTGCTTTTCGAGCAGGGGCATCAGATATTGCGGCGGCGTGTGACCCGGGTCGCCACCGGGGACAAAGACATGATCGATGCGCGGCAGGCGCCGAAACACATCGGCCCACTCCTTGAGCGCGAACTCGACGGTTTCGGGCTTGGAGTAATCGGCGTCGAGAGCGGGATACCAGATCCACACATCGAGGCCGTAGTCGTCGATGATTTTCGACATGCCGATCATGGTGTCGATTTTGGGAAGGGGGAAATGGGGGCTATCGTCGTCATCGTCGGAACGCGGAGGGATGAGTTCGATGGCGTTTGTGCCGAACATGGCGAGTTCGCGGATGTACTGCTCCCACATGGCGAGGGTCCATCCGTCGTAGGAGTTTGTTTTGGGGCGGAAACCGAGTTGATGGCCGCGCAGTCCGGTTTGCGGGGCGGTCTCCATGTTCATGCCGGAGGGGATGGAAAAGCTCTGGCGCGACATGCGGGCGAGGCGGAGGAAGTGCCCTGCCCCGAAGAGGACTCCACGGGAATCGTTGCCTTCGATGACGATTTCGGCTGGTGTGGTGCGAAGGCGATAGCCTTCTGCTTTGCGCCCCGGGGCAGAGCGAAGGAGGCGGATGGCGGGCTTGCCCGCAGTGGCGGAGTTCGCCTGCGGCATGCGAATCTGCGTCCGTTTCTCGACTTCCTCCAACAACATTTGTGCGGCTTTCTGTTCTGATTTGGTAGCGCCGGGGACGGGGATGAGGACGGCGGATCTGAGGTCGATGTCCGCGCTGAACAAGGGCCAGGTAAAGGCAAGGGCAACGAGACCCAAGAGGTATGCCATGTTGACCTGTATACAGTACCGTGGCGGTGCATGGCAATCGCCGAGCATGCTTGCACCTTGTTACTCTGAATAAACCAAGTGACGCCCGAACGCTGGAGCCGCATCGAAGATGTGTTTGCCGGTACCGCGGGATTGCCCGCGGACAAGATCTCCTCTTATCTGGACGAGCACTGCGGAGACGACGCCGATTTGCGCCGTGAAGTAGAAGCGCTGCTGCGGTACGACGACCTCAAGGATGCTTCGTTGCTCAACGGGGTGGTGGTCAACGCGGCAGAGCTGATGGAGATTACCCGCACGGGTGTTCGGCAGGAACTGGCGGCGAAGCGAGTAGGGACTCGCATCGGGAACTACCTGCTCAAGAAGGTGATCGGCTTCGGTGGGATGGGTGTGGTGTATCTTGCCGAGCGTGATGAAGAAGGCGTGACGCACAAGGTGGCGATCAAGCTGGTGCAGCAGGGGCGGGATACGAAATTCATTCGCGACCGCTTCCGGCAGGAGCGGCAGATTCTGGCGCGGCTGGATCACCCCAACATCGCACGGTTCATCGACAGCGGCATCACGGCGGACAATCTTCCTTTTTACGTGATGGAGTATGTGGAAGATGGGCAAACCATCTCCGACTACTGCCGCTGGAAGAATCTGACCGTTCCGCAGCGCCTGCACTTATTTCTACAGGTGTGTTCCGCCGTGAACTATGCGCACCGCAACCTCGTGGTGCATCGGGATCTGAAGCCTGGAAACATTCTGGTGGACAAGAAAGGCGTTTTGAAGCTGCTGGATTTCGGGATCGCCAAGGTGCTGAGCGATGATCCCGGCGGCGGGCCACAGACACAGACCATGGTGCGCATGCTGACACCGGACTATGCGAGTCCGGAGCAGGTGACCGGACTGAGCATCACCACGGCCACCGATGTGTACTCGTTGGGCGTGATTCTGTATGAACTGCTGGCCGACCGTCCGGCGCACTTCTTCAAAAATTACTCCAACACGGAGATCCAGCGTGTAGTGTGCGTCGAGGATCCGGTTCCGCCGAGCGAAGCGGCATTGATTGGGGATAGGACGCCGGAACGGAAGCGCCGCTCGATTCTGGTGAAGGGCGAACTGGATGCCATCGTGGCGATGGCAATGCGGAAGGAGCCGAACCACCGCTACCGGTCCGTGGAGCAATTCATGGCCGATATCGAGAACTACCTGGCGGGCCGCGATGTGATGGCGGTGCGAGGTACGGTGCGGTACCGGGTAGGAAAGTTCGTCCGAAGAAATCGGATTCCGATTGCGGCGGCGGGACTGGTGGCGATCACGCTGGTGGGCGGCATCGCCGCGACGGCCTATCAGGCGCGGCGCGCCGAACGCCGCTTTCAACAGGTACGGCAACTGGCTTCCACGCTATTGAATGATTTCGACAAGCGGATTGAGACACTGCCACAATCCGTGGAGTTGCGGCAGTGGATGGCTTCCACCGTGTTGCAGTACCTTGATAACCTCGCCGCGGATGCAGGCTCCGACGATGGTTTGCAGTTGGAATTGGCACGCGGATACTACAAAGTGGCGCAATTGCAGGGACAGCCGCTGTCTTCGAACCTGGGGCAAAATATTCCTTCCATCCAGAACTACCGCAAGGCAGCGGGCATCTTGTCGGAGTTGGGGAGAAGGCATCAGGGCAACGCGGGGCTGATAACGGAGTTGTGCCGGTGCGAGCGGATGCTGGGCGTCGTGGAGGCGTTTGCGGGCAACCACGGGGAGGCAAAGGCGGCATTCGAAAGAGGCGTCCGGAATGGCGAATTGCTGCTCAAGCTGCAGCCGGCTGCCGGGCACGAATGCCTTGCCGCCAGCTATGACGGAATCGTTGCTTACGAGATGCGATCCGCGAATCCGCGTGGGGCGACGCCGTTCATCAATCTGCAGATGGAGCAGGCAAATGCGCTTCTGCGGCTGAACGTATCTCCGTTGTCGCAGAACGCGCTGGCGGACGGCTACATGAATCTGGGTTGGGCCCGCAAGGAGAGCGGGGATCCGGAGGCTGCGCTGGAGGCGGTGCGAAAAGCGGCGGCCATCGGGCGGGAGATCTACGGGGAGCAGGAATGGAATTCGAGCTGGCTTCGTTTCCGTGTGCTGGATGCGAGCGGAGACATTGAGGGCAATCCACGCGACATCAATCTGCTGCATCGCGGGGAAGCGGTGGCGAACTACCGCGCGGCCCTGGCGATCGTCGAGCCGAAGTACGCGCGGGATCCTGCCGATGCGCGTTCGCGGCATGATCTGGACAGAATCCTGCGCAAGGTGGCGTTCATGGTTGTCGATGAACAACCGGAGGAAGCGATTGCCCTCGCCCGGCGGGCCCAATCGCTGTCCGATCTGCATCTGAAGATCACCCCGAACAATCCGGAGTATGTGCGCGCACAGGCGGATGCGTTCCTCATTATGGGTTACGGCATGCAGACGCTGAAGCGGTGGCAGGATGCCATCCCCTATTTTGAACAGGCGCTACGCAGGCAGTTGGAGATGCAACGGATCAGTCCGGAATCGCGCCGCTTCCTGCGCGGGTTCCAGGAGACGTACGAGGCCACCGGGGATGCGTACCTGCAGATCCAGAAGGACAAAGAAGCGCTGTTCAACTATGAGAAGGCTCTGGAATTGACGGTGAGCTTGTTATGGGAGCGGCCCACGGATCCGTACCTGCTGCGTGATCTTTCGGATTCCCATGAAGCGCTGGCGGCATTCCACGCCCACTCGGCGCGCAAGAATCCGCCGGATGCACGGAGCTATTGGAAGAAAGCGATCGAACTGCAGACGAAGAGCGTCGAGAACTGGACGGAGTGGCCGCGCAAGGTATCGCCGAGTGCGTTCCAGAAAGAGAGACTGGAGCGGGCGCAACAAAAACTGGCTGCATATCAGCGGGCGGCTGGTTTATGAGATCTCTCGCTGCATTGGCATTCTTCTGCGCGAATCCGGCAGCGGCGGGGCCAACGGAATTCGGGTGGATGGAGTTACGCAAGGCGGCCAAGGAACGTGGGATCGCGGAGCGGTATCTTCCGCGGGAAGCGGACATCTCGTCTTCGCTCAAGGCGGAGGGATTCGAGATTCAGCCATCCCGCATTTCCGGTGGCGACTTGCGCGGAGTGATGTATGGCTTGCTGGAGGCCGCCGAGCAAGTTCGCACGAAGGGAAAAGTATCCAAGACGAAAGCGGAACCGGCGGTGGCGCTGCGAGGCATCCGGCTGGAGTTGGACTCGACAGCGATTGGTGAGGAATGGTTCCACTCGCGGACATTTTGGCAGGAATACATGGCGACACTGGCGCGCGCACGCATCAATCGCCTGCAACTGGAGTTTGCGTCGCCACCGTTTCCTTATTTCCTGGGACTGCCGCTATTCGACTCGATTACAGTGGAGGGGCTCACGCCGTATCAGCGAGGGCGGAATTTCGATGCACTGAAACAGATTGCCGGCCTTGCAGTGGAGTTCGCGGTGGATGTGGCGATTGGAATCCGTTCCGTGAAAATGCCCGCGTCGGTGGCAGGACTTCCACCCGAGCGGACAGCCGTGTATTTGCGGTCCGCGCTGGAGACACTGCTTGCCGAAGTGCACGGCATTCGGACCATCGCCGTGCCGCCACCAGGAGATTTGGCAGAGCCGATTGGAAAGGCGGTCGCCTCGGTGGGACGTTTTGTGACCGTGGAGTCGGTGGGCGAGCCGTTTCATGAGAATTGGCGAGCGATAGAGGAACTCGGACCTCATCAGCCAATGCCGCCCGTCGCGTCATTGCGGGGCGGCAGCACTCCCATTGTGCGGAGGGTAGCGTCATCGCGGTTCGCTGATCCGCAGTATGCGCGGTTGACGGCGCAGTGCGTTTCGCTGGGCGCGATGGGGATCGAAGTGGGTGCTTCGCATACGGTGGTGGAGCCGGAGAATCGGATGACTTATTTCGTGTGGGGGCGGTTGAGTTACGATCCATCGGCGCCCGATACCGTGTGGAGGGCGCATCCACTGGACGATGCGATGGCGAGCGCCGCGCGCACGTACTCGAGGACAAGCGAAGAGACCGAATTGCAGACAGTGCAGCGGCTGCATTGGAACGCAGCACTGATTGAGCGGGCGCTGCACGGACAGCAGGATTCGCCATTGGTGGATGGTCTTCGATTGGCTGCCAACCGCGCCCGATACGATGGGCGCTTGCTGTGGGGAGAGTTCCTGTTGGCTTCGTACCGCAGCACCCCGCACGATAGCTTTCTGCGAGCGGCATTGCGCGAGTTCCAGGCAGCAAAGCTGTTGGCGGTGAAACTGCAACTTCCGGTGGAGCATCTGGACAAGGCGATCACAGAGGCAACTGAGAAACTCCCGCAACAGACTACGGATGTGTCGGTGCTACCGTGGGCCGCACCGGCAACACGTCCGAGTGCGACGCACAGGCCCTTACAACAGAGTGAAGTTCGGAAGCCGCTGGTCGTGCCGCTTTCGCTTCCGCCGCGGCCGGGGATAACAAAGGTGAGGCTGCGCTACCGGATGTTGGAATCGGCTGGCGAGTTCGATGCAATGGAAACGACGGGGCCATCGCCACGATTCACCATTCCTGCGACGGCCCTGAACGCAGCAGGCGTTCTGCTGTACTACTTCGAATTGCACCATCCCGAAGGGGTGTGGTTGTATCCGGATCCAGTCATCGATCCGCCGGTGTTCCAAACTCGCATCAAGGACGTAGCGGCGAAGAAGCAGCCGTAGCCAGCGTGATGTTTGACAAGGGCTGCACGTATCTTTCGGTGAGATGGTAGCGTTGCATCAGCGGCAACTCCTCCGGCGACAGCAGGTAGATATCGAAGGGCCGGTTGGCCTGCTGTTCCATGGAAACCTCCAGCCAGTCCATTCCGAACAGGCGGCGGTAGAACTCGATGGCATACGAGAGTGGGAAGGTGGCATGGAGTGTAGCGCGTTTGGGAGGCTGCGGCGCGCGTGCTTGCAGGTATTCCACCAGTTGCCGGCTGCCCGCATCGAAGGTCCACTCATCGTAATAGCGGACATTCCAGCAGACGAGGAATTGCAGCAGCACCAGCGCCGCGACGGTGCGTCCGGCCAGCCGGGCCCAGGCAATCTCCTCGGTCGAAATCACCGCGAGCAGAGTCAGCAGGGGAATGAGGTAAAGCCCGGTGCGCCGTTCGGGCAGGGGCATACCAACAAGGCGATTCAGGAAAAAGAGCATGGCAAAGGTAGCCAAGGTGGTCAGCGTCAGCAGGGCCCCCACCGGTTCCCGATTGCGCCACCAGCGATATGCCGCCAGGAGCAGGACCGCGGGCGGCAACACCAGCGCGGCGATTTCCAGCAGGAAGATGGCCGGCTCATGCAGCACTGTATGTTCGAGGAGATTCGACGGACGCCAGAGCGAGGCATAGCCAAGACTGATCAGCGAGTCCTTCCAGCTATGCGAGCCGAGGTAGAAGTGCTCACGCCTGGCCGGCAACAGGGGCACCAGCAGAATCGCAATGGTGATGAGGATGCCCGGCACCACCATGCGGTCGAGCAGAGCGTCGGTGCGCACGCGGAGCCTGCTCCAGTTGCGTTCCCTGAGGGCGGGCCCGAGGTAGAGCACGGCGAACGCCGCGGTCATTGCCAAGCCGGGAATGACAACAGTGAGATTGGCACAGACGCTCAAGGCCAGGGAGATGCCGGCGACGTACAAGCGCCACAGGCTGGTGGGTTGCCTCATTACGCGCAGCAACTGGTCGAGCGCGATCAGCATTCCGGCGGCCGCCATTCCGTAGCCGCGGGCGACGGAGCAGTAGTCGAGGATGAGCGGGTTCAGCGCCAGCAGGGCAAATGCAAGAAGCATTCGCCAGCCGTCGCCCAGCAAGAGCCGGGAAAGCCTCAGGCACACCCACAACAGCAGTACGCCGCCGAACAGCGCGGGAATGCGGAGGGTGAACTCGGAGACGCCGAATAACGCCACGGAGGCTTTGCAGAGCAAGGTGTGCAGAACGTGGTCATTGGCATCGAAGGACTCCCATAATTTCGGGATCGGCACGCTCACCGAACGGTTGTAGGTGTAGGCTTCGTCCGTGGAAATGGATGTGGTTGCGGCGCGATAGATATTCACCGCGAGCAGGACGATGAACAGGATGCGCGCGTAGGCGAGTGGTGTGCGGGCCAAATACCAATGTATAAAATGGTGAACGCAATGCGATATTTTTTTCTTGCCGCGCTTGCGGCAGCCTGCCTGTTCGCGCAATCCCGCCCCGTTTTGAATGATGGAGAATTTCACGGCGATCCACCCTTTCTGCTGGAAGAGGGATGGAAACCGTTACTCAACGGGCGTGACTTGACGGGCTGGAAGGCGCAGGACGGAACTCATGAATGGTTTACGACGAAGGGAGTGCGTTGGGAGAGGTTGTTAGGCCCATCCAAATTGTTCGGCATTCCCGAACCCGCGGGGACTATGCTGAATGGCCCTAACGGGCGCACCAGAAACATTGTGACGGAGGAGAAGTTCGGCGATGTGGAGTTGTACCTGGAATTTCTCATCCCGAAGGGATCGAACTCCGGCGTGTATCTGCACGGACTGTACGAGATCCAGATATTCGACAGTTTCGGCTCACAGGAACCGATGAAGACTTCCGATGGCGGAGCGGTCTATCACCGGTGGATTGACAACAAGGGAGTCGGCGGATCGGCTCCGTCGCGCAACGCCAGCCGGCGGCCGGGCGAGTGGCAATCGTACCAGATCTGGTTCCGAGCACCGCGTTTCGATGCTTCGGGAAAGAAGACGGAGAATGCGCGGTTCATCCGCGTGCTGCATAACGGGCTGTCCGTACAGCAGGACGTGGATCTGCCCGGACCCACGCGGGCGCACATGCCGATACCGGAAGCGGCTACGAATCCGATCATGCTGCAGGGCGATCATGGCCCGGTGGCGTTCAAAAACATCTATGTCCGGCCGTTGCGGCCGATCATCAACAGGTGACTATCATGCAACGAAGACAGTTCCTAGGGACGCTGGCATCGGCAGCGGGGATGGCCTCGGCGCAACGCGCGCGGCGCCCGAATATCGTGTTTGTGCTGGTGGACGATTTGCGCTGGGATGCACTGGGGTACGCGGGGCATCCTTTCGTGAAAACGCCGCATATCGACCGGATAGCCCGCGAAGGGGCCATCTTCGAAAACGCGTTCGTGACAACGCCATTGTGCTCACCGGCGCGGGGCAGCTTTCTGACGGGCCAGTATGTGCGGACGCACGGCGTACGGGGCAACGGCGACAACGCCGAGCGCAGCCACAAGATGGTGACATTCCCGCGACTGCTTCACGATGCGGGCTATGCCACCGCGTACGTCGGCAAGTGGCACATGGGGACCGATGATTCTCCGCGGCCGGGGTTTGATCGATGGGTCGGCTTCCGGGGACAAGGGCAGTATGAAGATCCTCCGCTGAACATCGACGGCAAGCAGGTAGCCGGCAAGGGGTACATCACGGATCTTCTGAGCGACTACGCGGTGGAATTTATTCGCAAACAGAGCGCCGCCAAGCCGTTCTGCGTGTATCTGTCGCACAAGGCGATTCATGGCCCCTTCACTCCGGCCGCGCGCCATGCTTCGCTATTCTCCGAAGTGGCAATCCGGCGCAGTGCAAATGCACAGGACAATCTGGCGGGAAAGCCGATGCTGACCCGCGAATTACCACAGGCAGCGGTGATGAAGGCAGCGAAGAAGAAGGGCGCGGTGGTGGGACCGGGCGATGAACTGGTGCGCAATCAGTTGCGCTGCCTCACTTCGATTGATGAAGGATTGGGCCGGGTATTGCAGGCTCTGGAAGAGACCAAGACGCTCGAGAATACGCTGATCATCTTCACCAGCGACAACGGGTATTTCTGGGGTGAGCACGGACTAGGCGACAAGCGCGCGGCGTACGAAGAATCGATCCGGATTCCGATGGCCGCGCGGCATCCGGCGCTGATCAAGCCCGGGACTCGCATTGGCGGGATGGTGTTGAATATCGACATTGCCCCCACCTTCCTGGCGGCGGCAGGTCTGCCGGTGCACCAGCAAATGCAAGGACGTTCGATGCTTCCGCTGTTTTCCGGCAATTCTAAAGGGTGGCGCGAGCATTTCCTGTGCGAGTACTTCATGGAGCAGAACTTCGCGCGTGTTGCCTCATGGGAAGCTGTGCGGACGACTCGCTACAAGTACATACACTACCTGGACCTGAAGGGCATGGACGAACTGTATGACCTGCAGGCGGACAGCGGCGAGATGAAGAATCTGATCGGTGAAGCATCCGCGAAGCCGGCGTTGGCTTCGATGCAGAAGCTACTCGACACATACCGTAAGCAGGTGCCGGCATGAGCGGAAACCTGTCGCGGCGGGAGTTATTGCTGGGTTCGATAGCGGCGCAGTCTGCCTTCGGCCAGCGGGGAGCAAAGCTCAACGTGCTGTTGATTGCCGTGGACGATCTCAACACGAGGCTCGGCTGCTATGGCGATCCAGTGGTCCAGACACCGAACATCGACCGTCTGGCCAAGAGGGGCATCCGGTTCGAACGCGCGTACTGCAACTACCCGGTGTGCAACGCATCACGCACCTCACTGCTAAGCGGCTTGCGTCCGGAAAAGACGAAGGTGCTGGACAACCGGACTCCGCCGCGCACGACGATCAAGGACGCCGTGATGCTGCCCGAGTATTTCCATCAATACGGATACTTCACGGCGCGAGTGGGCAAGATCGCGCACGGGCTATTCGAAGATGCGGTGAGCTGGGATATTTCCGAGTTTGCCCGCGGTCGCACGGCGGCGGCCCGGAAGAAGGGCCGGAAGAAGAAAGCGGGTGGTGGCGCGGGAGACGACACCGGCGCATTGCAGTGGGTGATGACGGACAACCCGGATGAGGCCGAACCGGATGGCCATACAGCCCGCCGCATCGTGGAATTGATGGATCAGAGCGGAGGAAAGCCGTTCTTCCTGGGCGCGGGATTTCACAAGCCGCACCTGCCTTGGGTTGCGCCGAAGAAGTACTTCGATCTTTACTCTCCGGAGAAAATCAAACTTCCGGACACGCCCGCCGATGATCTGGCCGACATCCCGCCGATCGCCTTGACGCATCGTGAGGCAGAAAAGCGGATGACGGACACGGAGCGCAAGAAGGCGATTCTGGCCTATCACGCGGCGACTTCGTTCATGGATGCGCAGGTGGGGGTATTGCTGGATGCGCTCGATCGCAAGAAATTGTGGGACAACACGGTGGTGCTATTGTTCGGCGATCACGGCTGGCACCTCAATGAGCACCTGGGCCTGTGGCGGAAGATGACGGTGTTCGAGGAAGCGGCTCGCGCGCCGCTGATCATTGCCGCGCCGGGAAAGAAGCGCGGAGAAAGCTGTCCGCGGCTGGTGGAATGGGTGGACTTCTATCCCACACTTGCCGGCTTGTGTGGACTGCCCAAGAAGCCCGGGCTGGACGGTGAAGACATGACGCGGCTGCTTGCGAATCCGCAGCGGAGGTGGAAGAAGGCGGCCTACACCATCGTGCGGCATCAGAACGTTATCGGCAGAAGCGTACGGACAGACCGGTTCCGCTACACAGAGTGGGGCTCACCAGATGTGGCGGAGCTTTATGATCACGAACTGGATCCGAAGGAGTATCGCAATCTGGCGAAGGATCCGAAGCACGCGCAGACCATCGTGGGATTGCGGACGCTGCTGGACAATCCGGAACTGGCGCGTCCGGGTGCATGAGCGGGTGGATCGATATCAGCGTTGGGCTGGCGCCGGGCATCCCGCAATGGCCGGGTGATCCGCCGTTCGAAATCTGGAAGGTCTGTGAGCTGAGTCAGGGCGCCAACGTTACTGCGTTTTCCATGTGCGCCCACACAGGCACGCATATCGATGCGCCGCGCCACTATTTCGATGGGGCAGCGAGCGCCGGCCAGGCTCCGCTCGATGTATTCGTTGGCCCCGCGGTGGTGACGACGCTCGATGGGGACTGGAAGGACGCACAGCGTGTGCTGTTCCGGACCGCAAGCTCAGGACGGGCCTGGTGGGCGGAACCCTATCGCGACGATTTCGAGGCGCTTTCCGTGGAGGCAGCGCACAGGCTGGTTGCCGCGGGTGTGCAGCTGGTGGGGATGGACTATCTCTCCGTGGGACGCAATAGCGAGGAGGGCAGCGAGGTGCATCGGATTCTGCTGGGCGCCGGCGTGTGGCTTCTGGAAGGGTTGAATCTGTGCGATGTTTCGCCGGGAGACTACGAACTGGTTTGTCTGCCGATTCGCCTGGAAGGCGCGGATGGATCACCCGCCCGCGCCATCCTGCGTCCGCTTATTTCAGGGTGATGGAGTGCGACTGCAGCGTCTTGCCCAACGCAAGTTGCAATCGGGCCACGGCTTTGTTGAGTTCGAGTGTCGCCAGAACCACGCGGCGGCGGGAATCGGACAGCTCATTCTGACGAGTGAGGACGAAGAAGTTCGTGGATTCGCCGGTTTGAAACAGGCGCGTTTCGCTATCGAGTTTTTCCTTGGCGGCCTTGGCGCTGGCTTCCGCCGCGGAAACGCGCTGTTCACTGGTGGAGATGGACTGCAGGGCATTGCGAACCTGCGCTTCGATATTCTGCTCGGCTTGTTTGCGCAGCAGGCCGATGCGGCGTTCGGTGATGACGGTCTGGGCGATGGCCGATTCGGCGGCGGTGTTGCGCGGGTTCCAGTCGAGGGTCAGGCCCGCCTGCACGGTTCCGTAGCTGCCGCTGAACAGGTTGGAAAGCGATTGGCCGTAGCCGCCGACGAGCGAACCGGGCACGGCGCCGCCGCCGCCGACCGGTGGGAGCGGCTGGAGACCCGCGGCGGTGGATAGCTGATTCAACCGCGTGACGATGCCGGAGAACGAATCGCTGAAAGGATTGCCGGTGCTGAGCAGTGTGCCGGCGAGGCCCGTGTTGATGTAGGCGGCGGTGAGATTCAGCCCGATCTTCTTCTGGTTGAGCGCCAAATCCTTCTGCACATCGTTAACGTCGCGACGGATGTTGAGGTTCTTCAACTCGGGCCGCTTGGCGACAGCTTCGCCGACTAATTCGTTCAGCTCTTTCTTGACGTCATCGGGAATCGTCGATCTTCCATCCGTGGTGGGGACGAGTTCATCGCGCCACAAAGTATCCTGGCGGCCGCCGCCGAGTAGCGTTTTGAGGTTGTTCTCGGCCTGATTGAGCACGGCGATGGAGGTATAGAAGTTGTCCTTGCGGCGTTCCAGTTCGGCTTCGGCGGCGTAGAGTTCGACGGGCGCGACGGTGCCGCCATCGATGAGACGTTTGGTTCGATCGAGCTGTTCGCGCGCCAGGGCGACGCTTTCCTGCTGCACTTTGGAATCGGCCCAGGCGGCGGCCAGATCGTAGTAGGCCTGCTCGACTCGTGCGGTGATGTCGATGACGCGCAGTTCGAACTCGTTGTCGGAGAGATCGGCCTGCTTGCGCTTCACCAGCAGATCACTGCGCTCGCGGTCGATCTTGCGGTCTCGCAACAGAGGCAGGCTGACACCGAGAGTCAACCGCGGCACGATATACGGATTGAGTGCGACGAACGGGTTGTTGGTGGATTGCCGCGCATTCTCGAAGTCGGCGTGCCAGGACAGGCCGTCCCAGTTGGTGCGCTGGCGGTAGTAGAAGTTCTGCCCGAATACGCTTTCGGTGATCTTCCCGTCCGCGCTGGCGAGAGTGGAACTGGTTGGAGTGTTGCGCTTCTCACCGAGCGGCTGCCAGCGAACCAGAGGATCGAGAAAGCCTTTCGCGCCGCGAATGCTCTCACGCGCGGAGGCCTGGTTCGTGCGTTCGATCTCGATATCGAGATTGTTCTTGAGCGCCATCTGCACGGCGTCTTCCAAACTCAGCTTCAACTGCGCGGCTCCCACTCCAATGCGGGGCGGTAGCACCTGCGCCTGCATCTGCATTTGCAGCCCGAGAAACAACAGCGGCAGCAGGAAGAAGCTGGCGTGGCGCAGGCGGCGCGATAGCCCGGCGATACGACTCCAGAGGCGCATCTCAGAGAGATCGTCGAAGAGCGAGTAGGCCACGGGAGTCACCAGCAGGGTGAGCAGAAGCGCCATGGATTGGCCGCCGATGACAACAATGGCCACGGTGCGGCGTGTGCCTGCACCGGCTCCCCCACCGAGCGCGAGCGGAATCATGCCGGCCACAAGCGCCGCGGTGGTCATGAGAATCGGGCGCAGACGGTCTTCGCAGCCCCGCATGATCGCCTGCAACCGGGGCAACCCGTGCAGCCGGAGGCTCTTGATGTGGTCGATCTGCAGAATGGAGTTTTTCTTGACAATTCCAAAGAGCACGAGGATACCGACGCTCGAATAGATCATCGAGAAATTCTCGCCCATCAGGTTCAGTGCGATGACGCCGAAGGGGACCGAGAGCGGCAGGCTGAGGAGAATCGTGATTGGATCCACAAAGCTCTCAAACTGCGAGGCAAGGATCATGTACATGAAGATGATGGACAGCAGCAAGGCAATAGCGAAGTTGACGCCGGTACGCGCCAGTTCCTTGGAACGGCCAACCGTGCCGCTGCGATATTCGGGCGGCATGTTCAACGAATCGACCGTATCCGTCATGATCTGGATCACGTTGCTGAGCGATTGCCCCTTGGCGATATTGCCGGAGATCATGATCTGGCGCTGGCGGTTGTAGCGCTCAATCTGCGTGGGGCCGACGGCCTCCTCAAGCTTCGCCACATTGGCCACGGCGACGTTGCCGAGGGTGGTGGATGGGACATAGAGGCGTTCCAGCGCATCGGGCGAGTTGCGAAACTCCTTGTCGACACGAAGCATGACATCGTAGCGGTCATCGCCTTCGCGGTAGGTTGTTGCCTGCTCGTCGCCGCCCACCATGGTGCGCAATGCAGTGGCAATGGAAGCAACGCTGACGTTGAGATCGGCGGACTTGTCGCGGTTGATGCGAACGCGCAACTCAGGCTTGCCTCCTTCATAGGAGGTATCGAGATCGACGACGCCGGGAACCTTGGAGAGCCTGTCCTTGATCTGTTGTGCGTACTTGTTCAATACCTCCAGATCGGGTCCTTGCAGGAAGAACATTAGCTCGCGGTCGGGCGCTCCGCTGATGGCGGCGGGCGGCTGCACGCCGATGGTCAGATCCTTGAATTTGGCCAGTTTCTGGCGAGCCATGGCCATCAGTTCCTGCTGCGATTCCTTGCGCTGGTCCATGGGAACGAGTTCCACCAGCACGGAGCCTCGATCCACCTGGCGGCGCACGTCAGCGCCGATGGTGGTGAACAGGTCTCTCACTCCGGGAAGTGTTTTCAGCTCGTTCTCGACGTCACGGAATACGATTTCCGAGCCTTCCAGCGAAGAGCCAGGGGGCGTCTTCACACTGACTTCGAACTCGCTCTGGTCGTCCTGGGGAAGGAAGTCCTTTCCGATCCGGCTGAACAGCGGACCGGTGGAATAGCAGACCACCAGGGAGATGGCGACGATCACCCAACGGTGCTTCATCGACCATTCCAGGCAGACGGCGTAGAACTTCGCCATGGCGCGGAAGAGAATCGTGTCCTTGGTGCTCTCGCCGTGCGTCGGCGTAAAGCGCAGAAAGCGGGAGCACAACATGGGCGTGAGCGTAAAACTGACGAGCAGCGAAACCATGATGGCGAAGGCTGCCGTGTATCCGAAGCTCGACATGAAGCGGCCCACGATGCCGCCCATCCATGCCACGGGCAGGAAGATGACAACTAGGCTGAAGGTGGTGGCCATGACGGCGAGACCGATATCGCGCGTGCCTTCGATGGCCGCGTGCAGCGGACTCATGTTCTTCTCTTCCATGAAGCGGAAGATGTTTTCCAGCACCACGATGGCGTCGTCAATGACGATACCGACCATGAGCGTGAGGGCCAGCATGGTGATCTGGTTCAGCGTGAAGCCCATGGCGTTCATCAGCGTGTAGGTGGAGATGATGGATGTGGGGATGGCGACAGCGGCAATCAGCGTGGAGCGCCAACTGCTCATGAAGAGCAAGACGATTGCGCCGGCGAGCACGGAGCCGAGAATCAGGTGCTCCTGCACGGCATGGAACGATTCTTCAATGAAGCCGGACTGATCGCGGGCGTAGCTGATCTTCAGGTCGGGGGGAAGGAACGTCTGCAATTCGGCGACACGAGCCTTCACATCCTTAATCACCTGGAGGGTGTTCGTACCGGCCTGTTTGCGGATCTCGAGGGCAACGGCGGGGCGGCCATCGAGGCGGGCGAGCGAGCGCGGTTCCTCGTAGCCATCTACCACGTGGCCGATATCGGCGATACGCACGGGCCTGCCGCCGCGATTGGCGACGATGATGCGCTCGAAGTCGGCGGGATTTTCCACACGGCCGAGGGTGCGCAGAGACACCTCGCGCCGCCCCTGATCGATGTTGCCGCCCGGCACCTCGACGTTCTGCAGGGCAAGCTGTTGCCGGACCTGATCGATGTTGAGGTTGTAGGCGTATAGCTTCTGTCCGTCGAGAATGACCTGGATCTGCCGCTGGCGTTCTCCGACGAAACGGACCTGGCCGACGCCGGTGATGGATTCGATGTTTTTCTTGATGCGGTCATCAGCGAGTTTTGTCGTTTCGCGCAAGTCGCGGTTTGAGGAAACAACGATGGTCAGAATCGGCGACGCGTCGGTGGCGAGTTTCTCCACCACGGGTGGATCGGCATCCCGAGGCAACTGGCCGACGATGCGATTGATTTTGTCACGCACTTCCTGGGCGGCTTCCTCGGGGTCTTTTTCGAGCACGAATTGAATGCTCACCAGCGAGACGCCTTCGGCCGATGTGGAACGAAGGTCGTCGATACCGCTGACCGTATTGACCGCCTCTTCAATGCGTTTGCTGATTTGCGATTCCACTTCTTCGGGCGACGCGCCGCGGAGAGTGGTGGTGATGGTGATGATGGGGAATTCGACTTTGGGAAACAGATCGACGCCCAGCTTGCGGTAGGAGTCGAAGCCAAGAACCATCAGCGCCATCACGAGCATGGTGGCGAACACGGGCCGCCGGACACAGATTTCTGCGAGTTTTTGCATGCACTAGCTCCGGCTTCCTGGCGTGACAGTGACGGGTTGCCCGTCGCTCAGTTGGGGCAGATTGTTGATGACCACCTGGTCACCTCGCTTGATCTGGCCGGCGGGAACCTCCATCCACTCCTCCAGCATCTGGCCCGGGGGAACGCGGCACTCGACGAGTTTGCCTTCGCGAACGAGGAAGACTTTGGTGAGTCCGGCAACCGAATAGACGGCTTCCTTGGGCACCACGACGGCCTGTACGCCGCGC
>CALFYN010000936.1 GCA_937952345.1 uncultured Acidobacteriota bacterium | reverse complement strand
TGGGGATGTTGCGGGGCGGGCATTCGGCGGCGAGCACTTCGTCGAGGTGTTCGACGCCATAGCGGCAGGATGCGGCGAATAGATCGGCGAGGCCGGGGCGGAGGCGCTCGGGGCGGCCGGCCCAGAGGGCGAAGACCATGGGGAGGCCTGTGTAGCGGACCCATTCTTCGCCGAGGTCGAGGACGGCGTAGGTGGTGGAAAGGGCGCCGGGATCGAGGTGCAGGGCGGGATCGCCGATGATGAGGGCGGCATCGGCGGCGGCGAGCATGGAATCGAGATCGGCGCGCATGGGTTGGATGGAAGGCGTGCTGCCGTAGCGGTGGGCAAGGATGATGCGGGAGAGCATCACTGAGGTGCGGGAGCCGATGTCGGCGGCGAGGGTGCGGATGTTTTCGAAGGGAACTTTGGAGACGAGGAGAATGCTGCGGACGGGGCCGCGGCAGGCGATGCCGGTGCCGGGGAGCCATTCCAGATTCTGACGGGCGATTTCGATGACAGGGACGATGCCGACGGCGGCGATGCCGTCGCGGACGTGATCGGCGCAGAGGGAAGGAAGGGCGAATTCGAGGCGAATGGAGTCGCCGAGGGGCGAGTGCAACAGTCCCCAAACGAGGGGTGATGTGTTGAGGTAGCTGACGGCACACACCAACGGCTTATCTGTGTTCGACGGCTGGGGGGACAATCCTCCATTCTAGCAAAAGCATGTTATCCTGAGACGCGATGCTGACCCGTAGACAACTCATTGCCAGTGCTATGTCCGCACTTCCGTTAGCGGCGAAGGGGCGGATTGACTTGCCACGTATTAGTGCGATCACCGATGAGATCGCGCGGTCGAGCCAGGATGCGGTGGCGTTTGCCAAGCAGTACGGGCTGAAATGGCTGGAGTTGCGCAACGTGCCGGGGCAGCGGAAGGAATACTTCACGCTGTCGGAATCGGAATTGCGGGCCGAGGCGAAGCTGCTGGATGAGAATGGGATTCGGGTTTCGTTTCTGAATACGAGCCTGATGAAGGTGGCGATTCCGGGGATTGAGCCGGTGCGTTGGGCGAAGGAGCCGCTGGAACGGCGGGAAGCTCGGGCGAAAGCCGAGGCGGGCAAGTTCGACCGGCGTTTGGGAGACCTGGAAAAGGCGCTGCACGCGGCGAAGGTTTTCGGCGTGGACAAGGTGCGGGTGTTTACGGGGTGGCGCGGGGCGGATGTGAAGGCTCATTTGCCTCGGGTGGCGGAGATTATCAATGAGATGGCTCCGCTGGCGGCGAAGGCGAAGACCTACCTGCTGATTGAGAATGAGGGCGCGTGCAATGTGGCGACGAGCCAGGAGATGGCGGCGCTGATGAAGATGATTCCTTCGAAGTGGGTGGGGATTAATTGGGATCCGCTGAACGAGACGAGCCAGAAGGATATTCCGTATCCGGATGGGTATAATCTGCTGCCGAAGAAGCGGATTCTGAATGTGCAGATCAAGGGGAAGAGCATTCTGGACGGGCCGCAGAAGCTGGATTGGCGGGCGATTTTCGATGGGTTGATGAAGGATGGCTATAAGGGGCAGGTGGGGCTGGAGACGCACATCTTCGGAGATGGGCAGATCCAGGCGTCGCACGATTCGATGAAAGAGATTCTGAAGATCGTGAAGGCTTAGCGAAGCCAGCCGAGGGATTCGAAGAATTTTTCTGTTTCGGCGAGCGTTTCTTTGTAGAAGCGGTTGTCGCCTTTATCGCGGTAATTGAAGAAGCCGTGCGGCTGGCCTTCATAGACGCGGAATTCGCATTTCACTTTGTGGGCGCGGGCGGTGGCGCAGAATTGCTCCACGGTGGCGACGGGGAGTAGCTTGTCCTGGGAGCCGACGAAGACGATGGTGGGCGGTGTGGCCTTGGTGATGTTGTGGAGGGGGGAGAATTCCTTGTAGCGTGCGCCGATCAGGTCGTAGCCGTAGCCTGTGGGTCCGTTGTCGAAGACGGGATTGAAGAGGGCGAGGGCGGCCGGGACCGGGGAGATGGAGCGGTCATCGGCGGGGTCGTCGAGGCCTTTCACGGTGCCGGTGAATGCGGCGAGGTGGCCGCCGGCGGAACCGCCTCCGGCGGCGATGCGCTTGGGATCGATCTTCAGTTGCGCGGTGTGGGCGCGGACCCAACGCATGGCGGATTTGGCATCGCGGACGCAGACTTCGGGCGGGAGTTTGCCTTTGCGGTCGAGGAGACGGTATTCCACCTGGATGGAGAGCATGCCTCGCGTGGCGAGGTGTTCGGCGTGGTGATTGAACTGGGTGGGGCGTCCGCCGCGCCAGCCTCCGCCGTGGAAGAAGACGATGGCGGGGAAGGGTCCGGGGCCTGCGGGGGAGTGTACGTAGAGCTTCAACTCGCGGCCATCGACAGTTTTGTAGACGTGGGGAGTGCCGAGGGGAGCGGGGGCATCCTGCGCGGGGAGAACGGCTGTTGCGCAGGCGAGGAGTAGAAGCCACTGATGCATGGTTTCTACTCTACGACAAGCGCGGAGGGGTGGGCGGCTTCAGCTTTCGTTGTTGACGGCTTGGATGAGGGCCCGGATGTAGCCGTAGACGAAGGCCGTGTATTCGCCGCCGGAATCGCTGGGCGAATAGACGCTGTGGTCGGGATGGACCATGTAGGGGTAGTCGACGGCCTTGTAAGCCTGCATGGCTTTGTGCATGTCGACTGCTCCTTCGTCGGGGCCGACTTCCATGAAGTCGTCACGGCGGCCGCGGATGTTGCGGAAGTGGACGTTGAAGATTTTCTTGCGCGATCCGAAGTAGCGGATGACGTCGAAGATTTCCTTGCCGGGATCCTGGAGCATTTCGGATACGGAGCCCTGGCAGAAGTTGAGGCCGTGATAGGGACTCTCCTGAATGGAGACGAACTTCTTGAGGCCTTCGACGGTGCCGAGGACGGCGACGACTCCCTGGTAGCCTTCGGGGGGCACCGGAGAATCGTTGGGGTGGCAGGCCATACGAACCTTGTATTCGTTGGCGACGGGGATGACGCGGTCGAGGAAGTAGGTGATGCGCTCCCAGTAGCGGTCGGCATCGACGACGCCGGCGCGCGTGAGGGGCGGATCGGCTTTGGCGTCTTTGAGACGGTAGGAGCTGTAGACGCTGTCGCCGCGGCCGGGGACGTGGCCGGTGCGAAGGACGCCAAGGATGCTCATGTTGTATTTGATGCAGGGGATCTTGGCGGCCGCGCAGTTCTTGATCATGGTTTGGATTTGTTCGATGTCGCGGTCGCGTTGAGGGCTCTGGCCGAGCATGATGGCGGGGTTGCGCTCGCGGTCGATGTGGCTGGACGGGAGGAACGGTGGGTTGAGGACGTCGACGGTCATGCCGTACTTGTCGGCAATGCCGGTGAGGCGATTGAGCTCATCGACGGTGGCGTAGAGGCGGCCATCGGCGATTTGGGCGGTGGCGACGACGTTCTTGATGCCGAAGCGGCCGAGGGATTTGAAGCCTTGCTCGGGGTCGCGGGGTTGGCCGGAGTCGCGGCGCGGTGGACGGGGAGAGGCGCCTGCTTGCGGGCCGCCGGGGGTTGGGCGGCGCATGCCCTCGGGGAAGCCGCCGAAGACGGTTGCGCCGAGTTTCATGAGGGCGCGCTTCGGCTTAGCGGGCGCGGGTTGGGGATCGAGAGTGGAAGCGGCAGCGGCGAGGGTGCCGGAGGTGAGGAAATTACGGCGGTTCATTTTGGGTGAGTGGCTCCCGGAAAACGGAATGGGCTTCGTAATGGTACTGGCGCTGCGTCATGGTGTCAAGGAATGGCGGAATGCTCCACCGCCGGGCATCAGAAGTAGAACTTCAAGGCAAATTGGATGATGCGCGGAGAGACACTGTTGGCGTTCATGCGGCCGAGTCCGCCGAGGTTGAGGGATCGGGCGACGCAGGCCGGCGATAGCGAACGGGTCTGGTTGGATGCGCCGAGTTCAGCGGCGTTTGCGGGGCAGCCGACGCCACCCGGGCCAGGACCGGGGAGGGCGGCGATGGCGCTATCCACGGGAGTGCCGAAGGCTTTGGCGATGATGGCATCCCAGACGCCCTGGGCACGGAGATTGGCGAAGCGGTTCTCGACACCCTGTACTGGAACGAAGTTGGGCGAGGTGCCGGTGACGAGGGGATTTTGATTGGCGCCACTGAGCACCGGGCTGATGTTGGGATTGGCCACGTACATCTTCGTGTTGAGGGCGTTGAAGACCTCGGCGCGGAGTTCGAAGAAACGGCGCTTGTTTTCCCACGGGGCGATGCGCTTGAAGACACTGAGGTCGAAGGTGCGGATCCAGGGATGATAGGCATCGAGGTTGCGGGGCGCGTTGCCGTAGCGTCCGGGTTCGGGCATGGCGAAGGCTCGAGGGTTGATGTAGGGGACGCCGCGCCAGGAGTTTTCGCGATTCCATTCCGGGTTGATGAGGGGGACTCCGGCGATGATATCGGGGCGGAGGGATCCTCCGGGGGTTCCGATATCGAAGGAGTTGGCGATGCCGAGAGGGACGGAGACGGGGGCTCCGTTGCGCAGGCGGGCGAGGCCGTTGAGATTCCATCCGCCGATGATGTGGTCTTTCCAGCCGCCACCGTTGAGGAACTTCTTGCCTTTCCCGAATGGGATGTCCCAGAGGCCGACCATGTTGATGATGTTCGGCGTGTTGGTGGAGGAGATGGACCATTCCTGGCTGACATCGTAAGGGTTCTGATTGCGGAGAATGCCGACGTCGAGGCCGGAGTTGTTGAAGGAGTTGTTGGGGATGGGGAAACGGATGCCGCCGGAGGAGTTATCGAGGGCGCGGCTGCGGGTGTAGTTGAAGCGGAACTGGAGGCCGTTGGAGAAGCGACGCTCGGTTTCGACGATGAAGGCGTTATAGACGGCGTTGGTGTTGGTAGGGTCGAGGAGGAAGATGCCGCCGCTGAGACGGCCGGCGAAGCCGGGGTAGGGGAAGCGGCCGGTGAACTGATCGAGGCGGTTGAGATTGAGGCTGGGGCCGAAGAGATGATGGCTGCGTGAGCCCTGATAGGTGAGGCGAAGGACGGTGTTGGTGACGATTTCACGCTCGACCTGGAGGGACCAGTTGTGGGTG
>CALFYN010000935.1 GCA_937952345.1 uncultured Acidobacteriota bacterium | reverse complement strand
GTTCGAGCACCGCGGTGTACATAGATAGGAAGACCACAAGGAATCCGACGATGATGGATACTCCGATCACGACTCCGATGAACGGCTTCAAGCCGGGGACGTTGTTGACGGAGATGAGCGAGCTGTACTCTTCGATGGAATAGATCTGATGTTCGGGGAGGGCTTTCTTCAATTCGCCGAGCACGGTGGCGAGGTGCGAATGGTCGTCGAGTTTGACGTAGACCATCGAGATCTTGCCGGTGTTGGCGGAGAGTTCCTGCACGAGAGGCAAGGGCAGAAAGAGGCGGGCGAGTTTGCCGGGTTCGACGATGCCGCAGACGCGCCAGTTCTGGTTGAGGAACTTCGTGGGCGAGCCGACTTTGAGCTTGTTCTGGCGGGCCCAATATTCGTCGACGATGACGTCGTTGGGGCTCTGGAAGGGGCCCCCGGAGAGGTATTTGAATCCGCCGCTCATGCGGGAGAATTCCGCGAGGTCGATGCCGGTGACGGAGTTGGTGCCGCCGATGGCGTGGACGGCGGTTCCGGTGGCGATGGCGACGTGCGGGATCTGCCGGACGAAGTCGAGCAGCTTCTGTGGCATCGGGGCGGAACTTAAACTGATGATGGAACTGCCTGGGGGGCGGATGAGGATGTCGGCGCCGACGCCTCGCGAGCGGCGGGCCATGTCTTCAAGGGTGCCGTAGCTGACGCCGACGAGGGTCAGGATCATGGTGACCTGGACGCCCACGGCGGCTGCGCTCAGCGAGGTTCGGACCCAGCGATGTTTTAGGTTTTCAATGACTAGCTTGTTGATCAAGGATGGCTTACCTGGCGGACGCGCCGAATCTTCATTGTACAGCGGGAACCTTGGTGGCGCGAAATTCCGGCGGATGCGATGTCAGGCGAGTGGGGCGTCCAAGCCGAGATCGTGAAGGGAGGAGGCGGTGAGGGCGCGGTGGGCGAGATCCTTCAGATCCGTGGCGGATTGGATCTGCTGGATGCGGGCCGCCACCGCTGGGTCGACGGGGCCGAAGCGTGTGGCGAGCACATCGAGAAGGATTTCGCGGAGGGCTTCCAGGCGGCCTTGCTCCAGACCTTTGCGCAGACCTTTCTGAATACCTTGCTCGAGACCTCGCTCCAGACCTTTGGCTATCCCGCGTTCTTCCCAACTGGTGACGTACTCCATGATCGCCTCCTTCTCCTTCGGCTTCCATCTTACCTGCTCGATGTTCTTCGCAAACCGCCGCTCCTCCTGCTCGTTCAGGCGCAGATAGGAGTCCACAAACGTTCCGATCAGGCGCATTCGCGCCGGGTCCAGGCGCAAGGTCAGCAGCAGGCGCAAACATTCCAGCTTGACCAGGGGCCGGTCCCTGGGAGCTATCTTCATTTTAGCCATCAGCGCGCTGGCCACGGGATTCGCTTTCTTCACGAACTTGCGCCAGGGCAACCGGTTCAACTGCACCACGCGATACTGAAAGCGCAATACCTCGCCATCGGCGAAGCGCACTTTGTAGGTGTCGGGCTCGCGTCGCATGGGCTTGTCGTGGGAGTAGACGACGATGGGATAGACGGGGTAATCGTACTTTTCGGTGAGGAGAGAGAAGTAGCGGAAGAAGCGGCGGGGGAACTCCCGCGGGGCGGTGCTCTGATGTTCGATGTGGACGATGAGGAACGCGGGGGTGTTCTTGAAACGCGCTTTGACCACGATGTCGGCGTGGTAAGCGGCGCCGTCCCCCAAGCTGGCGAATACCTCTTGCTGCAGGAATTCGAGGGAGCCGGGCTCGACGGAAGCGGCAAGGGCGGGGAAGAATAACTCCAGGAACTCGAAGAAGAACGTTTCGAGCAGAGTTTTGAAGCGCTGGTCGTGGTCTATGGCAAGCACGGGCGCGGTATCGGAAGTACCGGCCATTGCCTTGAAGATAGCATGGCGAGCATACGGAGGCGGGTGAGATTCAGGCGGGCACGGCCTCGACGAGGCGGATTTCGATGATGCGGCTGGTGACGATGGGGCGTTCGTAGGAAGGGTGGAGGAATTCGAGGTGCATGCCGCGGCCGACGTAGGCTTTCTTGAGCATGGAACCGCCCCAGTTGGAGCCGCTGACCGTGACCAGCGTCGGCTCGGGGCAAAACTTCGGATGGCCGCAGATCATGAACTGGCCGTCGCCACGATGAACCAGCGTGTAGAAGCGGTTCTGCGTCTCAATCTCCAGCGTACTTTCCGGCGGGATGTCTTTGAGGTAAACACCTCCTTCGACCTCCGACTGGACAATATTGCTGTTGATCGAATCGCTCAGATGCGGATTCGGCCGGAACAGTTTCTGCGCACTGTTTTCCACCGGGTCGTACATGCGCACCCTCATGATAGCGCACTGCAACGGAATTGTAAGGAAGGTTGGTGGGTGGGTAATTCCGTTCGCTGGGGCGTCATCGGTGGCCGCAATCTCCTCTCTACTGGATATAGCGTAATAATGGGGCCGAACAGTTCATCGGAGGTGGGATTTCTTTGGTAGCGTCGGATTGAACACGTTCAAATTTTTGCTTGACAGGCATGAGAGGTGGGCCCATACTGTGTTTGAACATGTTCAAATACGCGCACCGACTGACTCCGATTCCGATGCTGATCCTCTTCGCGGTGGTGGGGTTCGCCCTGGTGCAAACGGGGATTTACGGCTTGACGATTTTCGCGGCGCTGCCGCTGGGCGTAGGTGGTGCAGCGGTGTGGGTGGTTCGCCCGGCGACGGGGTTCGGGGCGGCCAAGGCAGGCGCACTTGCGGTGCTGGGGAGCCTGTTCCTGTTTCTGTTGCTGGGGCTGGAGGGGGCCATTTGCATCTTCATGAGTGCGCCTCTGGCTGTGCCTTTGGGGGCGCTGGGCGGTTGCGTGGCCTATCGCGCCATGGCCTCGAAGGATCCGTGGCGAGGCGCGGCCGTGCTTCTGATGCTGCCGCCGGCGACGCTGACCTGGGACATTACCGCGCCGGCGCCGGAGTTCGCGGTGCGGACGGAACTGGAGATTGCGGCGCCGCCGGAACGGGTATGGCGCCATGTGGTGAGCTTTTCAGAGTTGCCCGAGCCGGAGGAGTGGTATTTTCGGGCGGGGCTGGCGTTTCCGCGGCGGGCACGCATTGAGGGATCGGGGCCGGGGCGATCCGCTATTGCGAATTCTCTACCGGGCCATTCGTGGAACCGGTGGAGGTTTGGGATGAGCCGCGGTTGCTGCGGTTCCGGGTGACGGAGAATCCGGCGCCGATGCACGAGTGGAGCCCTTACCACGATGTCGTGCCGAAACATTTACATGGGTATTTTGTTTCCAAGCGCGGGCAGTTCCGATTGGTGGCGCTGCCCGGCGGGCGCACGCTGTTGGAAGGAACGACGTGGTATCAACACGGGCTGTGGCCGGCGGAGTACTGGCGCTGGTGGTCGGATGCGATCATTCACCGGATACACTTGCGGGTGCTGCGGCATGTGCGGATGCTGTCGGAGCAAGAAGGTTAGCGGATGAGGTTCCGGAGCGGTGTGGAGGGAACGGTGAGCGCTGCGGTGAAGTGGCTCCGCGGATCGCGCACGGAGAACTGAACGTTCGATTCGAGGAGCTCGCTGTAGCTCTTTTTCGACTGGCCCGGAAGGCTCATGATGCTGAAGTGGCTGTTCGCCTGGACGATGGGACTGAGTTGGAAGCGGTCGGCGGGGATGGGGGAATAGTTGAAGCCTTCGCTCAGCCGCGTGTCGCGGGTGGCGGGTCTGCCGGTTTTCGGATCCACCATTTGCGCCGTAATGCGCGGAGGCAGGTGGACCGGAGCGAAACAGGAGACCACGATTATGTTTGCCAGGTCGGGAGATGAGGAGCAGCGGCCGAGTTCCCCCATGGGGCGCGGATCGGCGGATTTGGCGGGCATCTGGTAGGTGCGCGATGTGCCGAACGAGGTGAGGTAGAAGCGGATATCGACGGTGACGTTCGTGTCGCGGAACTGTTCGTACAACGTGCGTTCGAGGGGGAAGAAGACCCATTGGGCGCGGGTGGCGAGATCGGCTGACCATGAGCCGCGGCGGCGCAGCGGGTGGGATTGGCCATCGGGCAGGCGCAGCGTGGCGGAGATGGAATCGGCGTGAAGGGCGGCGTTGAAGGGAACGTTTTCAAGACGGATGGGCACGGTGAGGGTGAGGCGGTCGGCATCGACGCGGCGGTCAGAAGGGAAGGTGCTGAGGCGCTCGGGGTCGAATTGAATCGAGGCTTGGAAGGGCGGGCGCGGATGCAGCCGGCGTTGCACGTCGAAGGCGGCGGCGAAGGGCGTGAAATCGGAACTGAACGGGATGATGGCGGCGGTGGCGCCGAGCACGGCCCATGCCGTCGGGAGCTTGCGCCGCAGGTAGAGGAGATACAGCACGGCGGAGGCGCCGGTTGCCGCAAGCAGAATGTTCAGGACAGCCTTCATCCACTGGAGTCCGCCCCAGTTCATGGAGAACCATGGCAGAACCGAAGGCAGAATGAACAGCAACGCGATGAGGACAATGGCGGCCAGGGCGAATTGTGTGAGGTTCCGCGTGACGGCGGAGAGGGCGAGGATCGGCAGCGTGCCGGCAAGCAGATACAGCAGTTGACGCCAAAGAAGCCCGCCGGAATATGCGAGGGGATTGAATTGATGGCCGGTGAGAATCAGGCAGTCGGACAGGAGCAGTGGGACGTGGACGACGCATACGGCGACGAGGCATTTCGCGGCGAGCAGTTGCGTGCGCGTGAAGGGTCGGGTGAGCCAGTATTGGCGGTCGCCGGGGATGGCGTCGGCATGCACGGCGCAACTGATGAAGTAGAAGTGCGTGGCGACGATCAGCCAGCCGAGGACGATTTCAGCGAAGCCGGCGCCGGCAACGCCGCGCGGCCGAAAGAGCAATGCGGCATAGCTGAGCTGGAGTGTGAGCACGAGCAGCGCTTGCCAGCGCAGACCGGTCAGATCTTTCAGGGCGATGTGGAGGATGGGATTCATGCGGCTTGACCTGTCGTTTTGGCGAGGGTGACGAAGATGCTTCGCAAGGGCATGGGGCGGGCCGTGACGTTGCGCAGGTGGGGGAACAATTGGCGGATGACTTCGGGGGTGCGGTGTTCGTCGTATTGGGAATCGACGAAACGGATGACCGCGGCGCCGGTTTCGGGACTGAGCCACTGCGAAGGCCAGTTGCGCGGGAGTTGCGGTGGCGCTTCGAGCGTGATTTCGATTTCGCGGAAACGGTCACTGAGGCTCTGCATGTCTTCGGAGAATTGCATGCGGCCACTGTCGAGATAGCCGATGTGGCTGGAGAAACTTTCGATTTCGGCCAGGTCGTGCGAGGAGATGAGGATGGTGACGCCTTCGGCGCGTTCGAGCATGCCGCCGATGAATTCGTCGCGGGCGAGGGGATCGAGGCCGGAGAAGGGCTCATCGAGGACGAGGAGTTGAGGGCGGTAGGCGAGGGAGGAGGTGAGCGAGGCTTTCATCCACATGCCGCGGGAGAGGTCGCGGAGCTTGCGGTCGAGCGGGAGGTGGAACTGCTCGATGAGGGTGGCGGCAAGCGCGTCATCCCAGGTGGGGTAAAAGGGTTTCAGGTAATTGAGGAAATAACCGACGGTCATCCATTGGGGGAGTTGTTGATTTTCAGAAACGTATCCGATTTTCTGGAATTGGGTCGGGCCGAGTTTGCGCGAGTCCGTGCCGAGGACGGTGGCCGTGCCGGCGTTGGCCTGGTGGATGTTCATGAGGATCTTGAGGGTGGTGGTCTTGCCGGCGCCGTTGGGCCCGACGAGGCCGTAGACGGCTCCTTCGGGGACGGCGAGGGAGAGGCCGTCGAGGACAAGGTTGCGGCGAAAGCGCTTGACGATGTGGCGGGCTTCGATGACGGGATTCATCGCTTGGTGGGTGCTCCTTTCGCGATCTTGTTCCACTGCTTACGCAGGGCTTCGACGACATCTTCGAATTCGATGCCGGCCTGGA
>CALFYN010000934.1 GCA_937952345.1 uncultured Acidobacteriota bacterium | reverse complement strand
CTCGAATCCCTGCAATTCACCGTCGAACCGCAAGCCGAAGGCATTTTCTCCGTCACTGTCCCCTCCTGGCGCGCCACCAAAGACATTTCCATCAAAGATGATTTAATTGAGGAAATCGGCCGCATGATCGGCTACGCCACCATTACCCCCGTGGCCCCCGTCACGCCCACCGAAGTCCCCGCCGACAACCCCCGCCGCCGCTTCCACCGCCAGCTCCGCCAGCTCGTCACCGCCCAGGGCTTCGACGAAGTCTACAACTACAGCTTCCTCAGCGAAGACGACGTCCGCCGCTTCTCGCTCGATCCCGCCACCCACGTCACCGTCGCCAACCCCATCTCCATCGACCAGGCCCTCCTCCGCCAAACCCTGATTCCCGGAATCTGGAAAAACATCCAGGAAAACAGCAAGCATTTCGACGAATTCCGTTTATTCGAAATCGGCAACGAAATCCACAAAAAAGAAAACTCCCTCCCTGAGGAAGTCCCCCACCTGGCCGCCGCCATCTTCCAAAAAACCAAGGAAACCGGCCCCCTCTACGAGGTGAAGCGCCTCGCCGAATGCATCCTCCCGGGCAGTGAACTCCGCCCCGCCGCAAACGCCGCCGTCCACGAACACCCAACCAGAACCGCCGATCTCATCTGGCGCGGCGAAACCGTCGGCCGCCTCTTCGAATTCCACCCCAACTTCGTCGAAGGCCGCGCCGTCGTCCTCGATCTCAACCTAGGCCACATCGAAGCCATGGGCTCGCCCGAAAAGCGTTACCAGCCCGTCCGCCGCTACCCCGAAAGCGCCTTCGATCTCTCCGTCATCGGCCAGCGCCGCACCCTCGCCGGAGACGTCGAAAAGCTCATCCGCTCCTTCGCCGGCCCGCAACTCGAATCCATCCGTTTCCTCCGCCAATACGAAGGCGCCCCACTCCCCGAAGGAGCGAAAAGCATCAGCTTCCGCCTCGTCGTAGCCGCCAAAGACCACACGCTCTCCAACGATGAAGTCACCGCCATCCGCGATGCCATCATCGACGGCATGCGCCGCCAGGGCTACGACATGCGCGTCTGACCTCCTGCTAATCAAACAAAACTATTACACTCCCCCAACCCCAAAACCAGCCATAATAGGACATAGTCCATGTCCCAACACCCCACCATCATCCAGGGCGGGATGGGAGCAGGAGTCTCCCACTGGCGTCTCGCCAATTCAGTTTCCCGCCTCGGCCAACTCGGCGTTGTTTCCGGTACGGCTCTCGATCAAATCCTCATCCGCCGCCTCCAGGACGGTGATCCCGGCGGCCACATGCGCCGCGCCCTCGCCCATTTCCCCTTCCCCGAAATGGCCGCCCGCGTCCGCGACACCTGGTTCATCGAAGGTGGCAAAGCCCCCGCCGCCCCCTACAAATCCCCGCCGATGCACTCCAAGGACAGCCCCCGCCACCTCAGGGAGCTCACCGTCATCGCCAACTTCGTCGAAGTCTGGCTCGCCAAGGAAGGCCACTCCAACCCCGTCGGCATCAATTTCCTCGAAAAAGCCCAACTCCCCCACCTGCCCTCCATCTACGGAGCCATGCTCGCCGGCGTCGACTACATCCTCATGGGCGCCGGCATCCCCATCCGCATCCCCGGCGTCCTCGACGCCTTCGCCCAGCACCAACCCGCCACCTACCCGCTCCACGTCGCCGGCACCGGCGAACCCGTCAACCTCGAATTCACGCCCGCCGAATACATGGAGCGCCCGCACCCTCCGCTCACTCGCCCCATCTTCCTCCCCATCATCGCCTCCAACACACTCGCCGTCACCCTGCTCCGCAAATCCAACGGCAAAGTCGATGGCTTCATCGTCGAAGGCCCCACCGCCGGAGGCCACAACGCCCCCCCGCGCGGCAAGCTCCAACTCAGCGCCGAAGGCGAGCCCATCTACGGCGAACGCGATGAAGTCGACCTCGCCAAACTCCGCGAACTCGGTGTCCCCTTCTGGCTCGCCGGAGGCTACGGCACCCCCGAAAAACTCCAGGAAGCGCTCGCCGCCGGAGCCGCCGGCATTCAGGTCGGCACGCCCTTCGCCTTCTGCCTCGAAACCGGACTCAGCCCCTACTACCGCGAATCCGTGCTCAAGCAAGTTGCCGCCGGCACTGCCAACGTATTCACCGACCCCATCGCATCCCCCACCAATTTCCCCTTCAAAGTCGTCCAACTCGAAGACTCCGTCGCCCACCCCGCCACCTACGCCGAACGCGCCCGCGTCTGCGACCTCGGCGTCCTCCGCGAGCCCTACTTCACCGAAGACGGCAAGATCAACTACCGCTGCGCCGCCGAACCCACCGCCACCCACGAAGCCAAAGGCGGCAAGCCCGAAAACACCGAAGGCCGGAAATGTTTGTGCAACGCCCTCCTCGCCAACATCGGCTTGCCCCAGGTCCGCGCCAGCGGCTACGTCGAAAAAGGACTCATCACCGCCGGCAATAGCCTCACCGGAGTCGCCGCCTTCCTCCCCGAAGACGGCATCGACTACTCCGCCGCCGATGTGCTAAACAAGATCCTGGCATGCGCTACCTGATCTTCCTTCTCTACACCGCGGCCACACTCGCCGCTCAAACCATCACCTGGACCGCCATCGAGCAGAAGCACCTCCAAGGCCAAGGCTGGCGCGACACCCAGGCCCCCTTCGACCGCATGCCCGCCAAAGCCGAGAAAACCATTCGCGACGCTGTCTGGTCCCTCTCCCGCGATAGCGCCGGCCTCAACGTCCGATTCACAACGCAAGCCCCCGCCATCCACGCCCGCTGGACCGTCCGCCGCGAACGCCTCGCCCTCCCCCACATGCCCGCCACCGGAGTCAGCGGCCTCGACCTCTACGTCAAACAGGATGGCCAGTGGCGCTGGATCGCCAACGGCCGCCCCGAAAAGAAAACCAATGAACAGGCCGTCGTCCAGGGCGTCACCGGCCCCG
>CALFYN010000933.1 GCA_937952345.1 uncultured Acidobacteriota bacterium | reverse complement strand
CTCTCGCTGCAGTTGAATGAAGTGCTGCACCACCCCGTGTTCCAGAAACTGGAATCCACCTGGCGCGGTGTCAAGTACCTCATCGACCAGAGCGAAACCAACGCCATGTTGAAGATTAAGCTCTTCAACGCCAATAAACGCGAATTGCTGCGCGACCTGCAGCGCGCCCCCGAATTCGACCAGAGCACCTTGTTTAAGAAGGTCTACGAAGAAGAATTCGGCATCTTCGGCGGCGCTCCCTTCGCGGGCCTGGTCGGCGACTACGAATTCAGCCGGCACCCCGAAGACGTCGAATTGCTGGAACGCATCTCCACGGTCGCAGCTTCCGCCCACGCCCCGTTCCTTTCGGCGGCGTCACCGGAAATGTTCAACCTGGACAGCTTCACCAGCCTCGATGCACCGCGCGATCTCGGCAAAGTCTTCGACACCACCGAGTACGCCAAGTGGAAGAGCTTCCGGTCGAGCGAAGACAGCCGCTATGTCGGGCTCTGCGTACCCCGCATCCTCATGCGCCTCCCCTACGGCCGCGACTTCAAGCAGATTGAAGGCTTCGCCTACGAAGAGGGAGTCGACGGCACCGACCACAGCAAGTATCTCTGGGGCAATGCATCCTATGCCCTCGCCGCCCGGCTCACCAACGCCTTCTCCAAGTACGGCTGGTGCGCAGCCATCCGCGGCGTGGAAGGCGGCGGCCTCGTGGAAGGCTTGCCCGTGCACAACTTCTATACCGATGAGGGCGACGTCGCGATGAAGTGCCCGACCGAGGTTCCCATCACCGACCGCCGTGAGAAGGAACTCGCCGACCAGGGCTTCATCCCGCTGGTGCACTGCAAGAACACCGATTACGCGGCGTTCTTCAGCGTCCAGAGCTGCCAGAAGGCGAAGATTTACGACAAGGCCGCGGCCAATGCCAACGCCCGCCTCTCCACGCAGTTGCCCTACATCTTTGCGGTATCGCGGTTCGCCCACTACCTCAAGGCCATGATGCGCGACAAGATCGGTAGCTTCATGTCGCGCGCCGATTGCGAGAAGTGGCTGAACCAGTGGATTCTCAACTACGTGATCGCCGACGACACGGCTTCTCCCACCTACAAGGCGGAACGGCCGTTGCGTGAAGCTCGCGTGGATGTCATGGAAGTACCCGGAAAGCCTGGCGTGTACCGCGCCATCGCCTTCCTCCGGCCGCACTTCCAATTGGATGAACTTTCGGTTTCCCTGCGGTTGGTGGCGGAACTCCCGGCGCCTACTCGCAAGTAACGGACTACAACTAACCGGGCTGGGGCATCCTTCGATCAAGTGGAGTCCCCAGCCTTGATGAAAACAAAACAAACAGAGGAGAAAGACAATGGCTGCAGTAGATTATTTTCTGAAGATTGAAGGCATTGACGGAGAAAGCACCGATCACAAGCACAAGAATGAGATCGACCTCCAGAGCTGGAGCTGGGGTGCGTCGAACACTGGTTCGGGCCACGCCGGAGGCGGTCATGGCGCCGGCAAAGTGGTCATGCAGGACTTCCACTTCACGATGCACATCAACAAGGCGACTCCCAAGCTGATGCTCGCCTGCGCCACCGGCGACCACATCAAGAAGGCGATTCTCACCTGCCGCAAGGCCGGTAAGGAACAGCAGGAGTACATGAAGGTCACCTTCTCCGACCTCCTGGTTTCCAGCTATCAGTCGGGTGGTTCGGCCGGCAGCGATGTTCTCCCCGTGGAGCAGATCTCGCTGAACTTCGCCAAGGTCGAGTTTGAGTACAAGCCGCAGAAGCAGGACGGAACGCTCGATTCCGCGATGAAGGCCGGCTACGACATGAAGCTCAACAAGCAGGTCTAACACGTCTCATGAATGCCAGAGAACTGTACAAGGCTGGCAAATTGAACGAAGCAGTGCAGGCGCTGAGTGCCGAGTTGCGGGATAACCCAACCGACGCTCAGCGTCGCACTTTTTTGTTCGAGTTGCTTTGTTTCACCGGCGACTTCGACCGTGCCCGCAAGCACCTCGAGGTCTCGCCAAGGAAAATCAAAAATCCGGCATGGGCGCGCTTCTGTACGAAGCCTGCATGCATTCCGAGCGCACCCGCCGCGATGTCTTCGAAAAACGCGAGTTCCCCTCCGTTCCCGCGCTGCCTTCGAAAAAAGGCACCCTCAACGGGACGCCTTTCGATAGCCTCGAAGACGCCGACCCGCGCATCGGAGCGCGCCTCGAAGTTTACTCCGCCGGCGCTTATCTGTGGATCCCGCTGGCCCATATCGAATCCATCGAAATCGAACCGCCCAAGCGCTTGCGCGACATGCTCTGGGCGCCGGTGCTCATCCACACGGGCCCCGATTTCAACCAGACCGAGCTCGGCGAATGCCTCCTCCCCGTGTTGTGCCCCTTCTCCTTCAAACATGCCGACGACAACGTCCGCCTGGGGCGCATGACCGTTTGGGAAGAGCAGGACGGGGAAGCTGTTCCTTTCGGGCAGAAGTGCTTCCTCATGGACGACGAGGAAGTTCCTATCCTCGAAATCCGTAAAATCGAGTTCGCAGCAGCGGAGGAACCCGTAGCGGGCTAGCTCGCCGTTCGTGCTATCCTGACCGCTCGGAATTACCATGGCCACGCTCGAAGATCTACTCAGTCCGATTTCTGGCCCGAACCCGAGTGGAGAAGACATCCGGTACAACCCGGTCTTCGACAAACTCAAGGATGCCCGCCGGCCAAACGAAGACTGGCTTTCTGAATCCACAGGCGTGGATTACAAGCAAGTCATCAAACTCGCCGAGGAGATCCTTCTCAAGAAGTCGAAGGATCTCCAGGTCGCGGTCTGGCTCACCGAAGCCTACATCTACCGGGAACAGTTCGAAGGGTTCCACAAGGGGCTCCTGCTGGTAAAAGGCCTAATCGAAAACCAGTGGGAGACGGTGTATCCGGAACTGGAAGATGGAGACCCCGGACTACGCCTGGCCCCGCTGGATTGGCTCGGCGGCACCTATCTGGCGATCCCGCTCAAGCAGATCCCCATCACCCGCGGGCAGCATAATTACCTGCAATATCATACAGCCCAGCAACTGGGAAGGATGCCCGGCGAGGATGACTACGGCAGCGACGTCGACGAACGCCGGGAAGCCTTGCGGCAGGCGGTCGAGGAGGGCAAGGTTACCCTCGACATGTTCGAAATGGGCTTCGCCAAAACACCGAAGCAGCATTTTGTCGATCTGGTGGCCCTGCTCGAAGGCATCGCGGAAACCATCGAAAGCCTCTCCGCCCTCTGCGAAGAAAAATTCACCGAAGAGCCGCCTTCCTTCTCCAAGCTGCTCACCGCGGTACAGGAGATCAGCCTCTCCGTCAACCGG
>CALFYN010000932.1 GCA_937952345.1 uncultured Acidobacteriota bacterium | reverse complement strand
GCAAACGGCGTGCGAGTCGTAAATTCACTTCCCGTGAACCTCTCCTGCTCGATCAGCAATATTCTTGCCGTTCCCCGAAATGGACTGGCAGTTGCACATCCTCCCATTGAGGCCCAAAGAAGATGTTCGAACTCAAATCCCCGGACTTCGAATACGGCTCCGCCATCCCTACCCGCTACACTTGCGACGCGGCCGATGAGCCGCCTTCCCTCTCCTGGTCCGGCGAGCCGCCCGCCACCAAAAGTTTCGCCCTCATCATGGAAGACCCCGACGCGCCTCGCGGCGTCTGGAGCCACTGGCTGCTCTGGAACATCCCCCGCTCCACCCACTCGCTCGACCGCAACAACGCCCCGCCGGCCATCTCCGGCGTCAACGACTTCGGCCGCTCCGGATATGGCGGTCCCTGCCCGCCCAGGGGCCATGGCGTCCACCGCTACTTCTTCCACATCTACGCGCTTGATGTCGAACAACTCCCTCTCCGCCCCCAATCCCACCGCAAGGACGTCGAACGTGCTATCCACCAACACGTCCTTGCCGAAGCCAGTTACATGGGGCACTATGTCCGCCAATCAAGCCAACCTGACATTCCGGCCCCCAGCCCTGGCACCTGAATTGCTAACAGCTTGACTTAATCTTGAAATACTGAGGAGTCCTCTAAGCCCAACCTCTCGCGCAACAAGCATGACTGCTCCAAATGACGCACGTGGTGGGTGCATTCACGCAGTTTACGCCCCTCCTCTCATACAGACCAATTCCGATCAACAATAGGGTGTTAAATTCCCCTTCTCGTGCTATCATGGCTATGGCACAATTTAACTTTATGTCTACCATCGAAGTCAGCCCGGTCGCTTCTCGAGCCGGTGGGCAATCCCATCCCGTCATCAATGACTGGTCGATTCAGGTTGCCACCGTCAACGGCTCCGGTAGCCAGACCGCTAACAACATCCTCATGCGGTCCATCTTCCAGATGGGCATCCCCGTCTCCGGCAAAAACCTCTTCCCGTCGAACATCGCCGGCCTCCCCACCTGGTTCACCATCCGCGCCAACAAGCACGGCTGGATCGCCCGCAAAAAAGAAATCGACTTCCTCGTGGCGATGAACCCCGAAACCGCCCGCGAAGACGTCCTTAAGCTCGAAGCCGGCTCCGCCGTCGTCTACGACGCCCCACTCAAGCTCAACGAACTCCGCAACGACCTCCACTTCTACCCCGTCCCCTTCGACAAACTCGTCGTCCCCGTCTGCCCCGAAGTCCGCCTCCGCAAACTCGTCCGCAACATGATCTACGACGGTGTCGTCGGCCAGCTCATCGGCCTCGACTTCGAGGAAATGCGCAAAGCGCTCTACAAGCAATTCGGCGCGCGCAAAGCCAAGGCCGCCGATCTCAACTGGAACGCCGTCCTCGCCGGCAAGCAGTTCGCCGAAGAAAACCTCCCCAAAACCGATCCCTTCTCCGCCGAACGCATGGACAAGACCGGCGGTAAGATCATCATTGACGGCAACGCCGCCGCCGCCCTCGGCTGCATCTTCGCTGGCGTCACCGTCGTCACTTGGTATCCCATCACCCCTTCCTCCTCCCTCGTCGAATCCACCATCGCTTACCTCAAGCGCATGCGCATCGACAAGGAAACCGGCAAAGCCACCTACGCCGTCCTCCAGGCCGAAGATGAACTCGCCGCCATCGGCATGGTCATCGGAGCCAGTTGGGCCGGCGCTCGCGCCATGACCTCCACCTCCGGCCCCGGTATCTCCCTCATGGCCGAATTCGTCGGCCTCGGCTACTTCGCCGAAGTCCCCGCCGTCATCTTCGATGTCCAGCGCGTCGGACCCTCCACCGGACTCCCCACGCGCACCATGCAGGGCGATATCCTCTCCAACGCCCTCCTCTCCCATGGCGATACCCACCACCCCCTCCTCTTCCCCTCCGATCCCCAGGAGTGCTTCTCCATGGCCGGCGATGCCTTCGATATCGCCGAGCACTTCCAAACCCCCGTATTCGTCAACACCGACCTCGATCTCGGCATGAACAACTGGATGTCCGATCCCTTCGAATATCCCACCAAGCCCATCCACCGCGGCAAAGTTCTCAACGCCGAAGATCTCGACCGCGTCGGCGAGTTCGCCCGCTACCGCGATGTCGATGGCGACGGCGTCCCCTATCGCACCCTGCCCGGCACCAAACATCCCAAGGCTGCCTACTTCACCCGTGGATCCGGCCACAATGACCGCGCCGGCTACACCGAACGCGAAGACGATTACGTCAACAACGTCGACCGCCTCAGCCGTAAGTTCGAAACCATGCGCCAGTGGATTCCCGCTCCCGAAATCCACCGCAACGAAAAAGCCACCATCGGCTTCGTCTGCTGCGGCACCTCCCGCTGGGCCGTCGAGGAAAGCCGCGACCAGCTCGCCCGCGAGCACGGCGTCGAAACCAGCTACCTCCGCCTCAAGGGATATCCATTTACCCAGGAATTGGAAGATTTCATCGCCGCCCACGACCACGTCTATATCATTGAGCAGAACCGCGACGCGCAACTGCTCGCCTTGATGAAACTCGATTTGCCGGTGCCGCTCCTGTCCAAACTCCGCAGCATCCGCTACTACGGCGGCATGCCGCTCGACGCGCGTACCGTGACTTCAGCCTTTTTGCAGCAGGAGGGATTATGAGCGCAGCAGCAGCACCGCCGCCCAAAAAAGTAAATCGCATCGGACTCGACGTCCTCCCCTATAAGGGCGGCAAAACCACCCTCTGCGCCGGATGCGGCCACAATTCCATCTCTGAGCGCCTCATCGAAGTCTTCTTCGATCTCGGCATCGAGCCCCACAGCGTCGCCAAGTTGTCCGGCATCGGCTGCTCCTCGAAAACCCCGGCCTATTTCCTCAGCCAGTCGCACGGATTCAATTCCGTCCACGGACGCGCCCCCGCCGTCAGCACCGGAGCCCTCCTCGCCAACCGCAACCTCCGCGGCATCGTCGTCACCGGCGATGGCGACACCGCCTCCATCGGCATCGGCCAGTTCGTCCATCTCCTCCGCCGCAACGTCCCGCTCGTCTACATCATTGAGAACAACGGCGTGTACGGCCTCACCAAAGGCCAGTTCTCCGCCACCGCCGACCGCGGCTCCAAGCAGAAATCGGGTGTCATCAACGACATGACCCCCATCGATTGCTGCCTCATGGGCATCGAACTCGGCGCCACCCTCGTCGCCCGCTCCTTCTCCGGCGACAAGCGCCAGCTCACCAACATCCTCAAAGCCTGTGTCTCCCATCACGGCCTCAGCGTCGTCGACGTGCTCTCCCCCTGCGTCACCTTCAATGACCACGAAGGCTCCACCAAGAGCTATTCCTACGTCAAAGAGCACGAAATGGCCCTCCACGATGTCAGCTACGTGCCCTACTACGAGGAGATTCAGGTCGAAATCGAAGACGGCGAAGTGCGCGACGTGCCACTTCACGACGGCTCCCACCTCCGCCTCAAAAAGATCGGCCGCGACTACGATCCCACCAACAAGCGCGAAGCCATCGACGCTATCACCGACGCCGAAAAAGCCGGCGAAATCCTCACCGGCATCCTCTACATGGAGCAGAACCGCGACACCCTCCACGACATGCTCGGCATGATCGACGAGCCCCTCGCCACGCTCCCCGAATCCCGTGTGCGCCCCGGCCCCGAAGCCCTCAGCCGCATCATGGAAGAGCTCCGCTAGCCGATTGCACCTAACCGTAGTCCTGGTCTCGCCCCGCAATCCGCTCAACATCGGAGCGGCGGCCAGAGCCATGAGCAATTTCGGGTTCACTGACCTCCGTCTCGTAAACCCCTACGACCTCGCTTTCCGCGAAGCCGTCTCCGCTGTCGGCGCATCCGCCGTCATGCAATCCGCCCAGGTCTTCCCATCCGTCGCCGAAGCCGTCGCAGGAGCATCCCTCGTCGTCGGCACCTCCGGCGGAGACCGCCGCGAAATGTCGCTCCCGATGCACCGCCTGGAAACCGGCGCGCGCCTAGTCAAGGAACACGCCGGTCCCATCGCTCTCCTGTTCGGCTCGGAAAAGTCCGGCCTCACCAACGACGACCTCAGCCACTGCCACTACGTGCTCCAGATCCCCACCCGCACCGAGCACCGCTCCATGAACCTCGGCCAATCCGTCGCCGTCTGCCTCTACGAACTCATCCGCGAAGAGCACTTCACCTCGCAACCCATCACCCCCAAAAAACCAGCCGGCGCAGTCCACCTCGAAGAGCTCCGCGAACGCCTCGCCGAAGCCCTCACCTGGAGCGGCTACTACGACAACACCGGCACCGCCGGAGCCGAACGCCGCCTCCGCGAACTCATCCACCGCATGAACCTCAGCGAGCGTGACGCCATAGTTTGGTTAGGCATCCTCCGGCAAATCCTCTGGAAACTCAAACACTCCTAGGGAGACCATCCGCGTTCATCGGCGTTCATCGGCGGCCCAAACTGTTTCTTCACTGCCCAAACCGCACGCGATAGTATGGCTGGGTACCCTCAACCATGAAACGTACTCTCCTCGCCCTAACCTTCGCAGCCCTCCTCGCCTTCGCCCAATTCCCCACTCGCGACCCCTACCCCGGCCAAGCCCGCGTCACCCTCTCCATCCACGACGCCGAGGGCCGCCCCACCGGCATCCGCCTCCGCGTCACTAACGAAGCCGGCGATTATTTCGCCCCCCTCGGCCATCTCCCTATCCCTGACCCCACCCGCCGCATGGCCGGCGATCTCCTCCTCGGTGACGCCGAAACCTCCCTCCACGAACTCCACGCCTACGTCTACAACGGCCATCCCATCGACCTTCCTCCCGGCCGCTACCGCTTCCACGCCCGCAAAGGCTTCGAATACGCCCCCGTCACGCAAGAAATCTCCATCACCGCCGCCCAAGGCCAAACCGTCACCCTCGACATGCGCAAATTCGAGGACTTCGAAGCCAAAGGCTGGTTCCCCGGCGATACCCACATGCACTTCCCGGACCCCGCCGCCATCCGCTACGAGATGGAGTGCGAAGGTCTCCGCGTCTGCAGCCTTCTCCTCCTCAAGAGCGGCTATCGCAACGCCCGTCCCGGCGACGGCCACTTCCAGAACATCGAACACTTCCGCGGCCGCGAACTCCAGCCCTCTTCTGACTCCCGCCACTTCATCAAAACCGGCGAAGAGTTCCGCCACGGCCTCCTCGCCCACATGATCTTCCAGAACCTCCGCTCCATCGTCTGGCCCGTCTCCGTTGGCGGCCTCCGGGAAGGCGGTGTCGGAGGCTTCGATTGGCCCTGGATGCTCCAGGCCTCCGCCGACGCCCGCCAGCAGGGCGCCCTCGTCACCTGGGCACACTGGCCCTACCCCACCTACGAAGCTCCCCTCGACATCGCCCTCGGAGCCATCGATTCCATTGACCTCCTCACCACCGGCAGCCCCTTCGAACACCACCCCATCCTCGTCGATATCTACAAACTCCGCGGCACGCGCGCCTGGACCATCCCGCCCATCGAGGTCTACTACCACTACCTCAACTGTGGCTTCAAAGTCGCCCTCTCCTCCGGTTCCGACAAAATGGCCATCAATCCCCCCATGGGCAGCGCCCGCACCTACGTCCGCACCGATGGCCCGCTCTCCTACGACTCCTGGATCGAAGGCATCCGCAAAGCGCACACCTTCGTTTCCACCTACCCTCTCCTCGAATTCACCGTCAATGGCACAGGTCCCGGCGATACCGTCACCTTCGGCGATAAGCCCGTAGCCGTCGACATCAAAGCCCGCGCCGTCTCCATCGAACCCTACGATGTCCTCGAAATCCTCCATAACGGGAAAGTCATAGCCACCGCCAAACCCCAAGGCCCCAATAACGAAGCGAGTATCGTTCTCAAGCAAACCCTCCCCCGCGGAGGCTGGCTCGCCGCCCGCGCCCACGGACGCACCATGCTCCCCTATGGAGCCACCTGGTGGAAACAGCCCGTCTTCGCACATAGTTCTCCCATTTACCTCGAAGCTGCCGGCCGTCCCGCACCTGCTGCCGCCTCCGCGCAACTTTTCCTCGAACAGCTCGGTTTCTTACAACAGTGGGCCCAGCGCCAGGCTCGTTTTCCGTCTCCGGACGCAAGGGCGGAAGCGATGCACTCGATTGCGCGGGCCCACGCCATTTACGAGAAGCTAAAAGAGAGACGATAACTCAGAAGGACATCGAAACCATGCGCACCCTGTTGCTGGCATTCGCCATTGCACTCCCCGCCCTTCCCCAACTCGCACAGCCGCGTCCCGTCGTGCGCGCTTCCGGAGAAGGCGTCGTGTCCATCCGCCCCGATCAGGTTAAGGTCAGGGTCAGCGTCACATCGAACGCCGCCACTGCCACCGAAGCCGCCGATCTCAACGCCTCCGAGACAGCGAAGGTCATCGCCGCTCTCCGCCAGGCCCTCGGCGCGAACACCGAAATCCGCACCACCGGCTATTCCCTAGGGCCCCGCTACAACCCCGATCTCCGCCGCAACGACGGTTACACCGCCACCAATTCCATCGAAGTCACCGTCAACGACCTCAACCTCGCCGGCCGTGTCATCGACACCGCCGCCGGAGCCGGAGCCACCAATGTCGGCGGCATCCAGTTCACATTGAAGGATCCCAACCCCGCCCGCGCCCAGGCCCTCCGCCTCGCCACCATGCAGGCCAAAGCCAACGCCGAAGCCATCGCTTCCGGCCTCGGCAAATCCCTCGGCGCGGTGATTGTAGCCCAGGAAGGCTCTTCCGTCACCATCTCGCCCATCGACATTCGCACCACCGCCGGCGCAGCCGCCCCAACTCCCGTCGAACCCGGCAACGTCGATGTCCGCGCCACCGTCGCCATCGAGGCCGAAATGCAGTAACGCCCCCCCTACTTCGGCCGCGCGTAGAACCGCTCCGGCTTCGCATCCGGCGGCAACGCCACATCCACATACCCCACCATCATTTCATCCCGTGTCTGATCCCCCCATCGCACCGTCGCCGTAGGATCCGGATTCCACGGATTATTCGCCGAATTATCAAAAACCGCCTGGCATCGAATCCACGCCCCCTTCGGCAACTCCACCGGATCCGCCAGCACATACCGCCGCTGCCAGTTCCGGTCATACTTCGGCACACTCAGCAACCCCTGCCGCGATTTGTCCGCCAGAACCGCGTCGCACCCGAACGACTTCCCCCGCAGATGCATATGCGGCGTAATCCCCAGCACTCGCAGCGGCATCGACACAAAAAAACTCGCCTTCGATTGATAATCCGGCTCCCCCGGCGGAATCACGATCCTCGGATCCCCCACCGGCACCGTATGAATCAACTCCCGCACCGGTTCCTTCGCAAACACAAATCCAATCCGGCTCCGATCCTTCGCCTCCTTCCCCGTCGTGATGTAGTGCATCTGGAAAATCAACTCCGCCCCCGCCGGAATCTTCCGCGCCTGCCCCTGTTCCAGAATCTCTCCCCCATATCCCGGCAAGTACATCGCGAAATGCTCATCCAGCGCCGATCGCCCCTTCGTCCGGTCCCGCAACGGAGTCCCCGCCCCGCCCGCCGTCACCTGCGGCAGCCACGTCGATTCCTTCCGCCGGATATACACCCCGATATGATGCACGTTCGCCCGGCTCCCCGGCCGCACCTCCATCCGCTCAATCCACCGATCTTCCTTGAAGTTCGTCGGCACCGCGAAATGCACGTAATCCAACTCCCCCTTGGCCGGAATCTCGTACTCCACCGGCATCTCGAATACTTCATCCGGCTGCCCGATCGACCACCCCTCCGTAAACCGCAACGGCTTCGGCGCGTCCGCCTTGCGCCCCCGCGGAGCCCCGCCATCCACCCACTGCCGGATCGCCCCCACCTCCTCTGCCGTCATCCTGCTGTCGTTCGCGAATTTCCCTACCGCCGGATCGGCATGCCACGGCGGCATCGTCCCCTGCACCACCACCTGCCGGATCGCCTTCGCCCATGGACGCACCTGCTCATACGTCAGCAGCGGCATCGGCGCCGCCTCCCCCGCCCGGTGGCATTGCTGGCAATGCTTCTGCAGCAGTGGCTCGATGTCTTTATGAAAAACCAGCGAAGCGAACAACAGGAATGGCAGCATTATTTCTGAGCATATATCAGAAAACTCCCCCGCGACGGAGGCTCCGCCCGCACCACCGTGCCCGCCGCCACCGCAACCGGTTTACGAAACACGAACACGTGCTTCCACTCTCCCTTGTACTTGCGCAGCCATAGCAGCGGCTCGATGCTTCCATCCGGCTGCTCGGCTGTGATCCGTACTTCTTCCAATTCCCCTTGCACCCGCGGCGCAATCGCCGCCAGCCGCATGCTCGACGGCAACCGCAGCGATTGCCGGAATTGCATCTTCCGCGCCGGCAGCTTCGGCGGCTCCACTTCCGGAATCCGCAGCTCCGGATAATACTTCGGTTCCCCCTCAGGAGCCCCGCCTTCCACCCAATCAGCAATGATGCTGATCTCTTCCTGCGTCAGCCCCTGGTCGTGCTGGAATGCCCCGAATCCTTTCACCGCGCCCCACGGCGGCATCCGCCGCTCCAGCACTTCTTCCTTGATCGCCTTCGCCCACGGACGCGCCTCTTCGTACTTCACCAGCGGCATCGGAGCCTTGCCCCCCTCCTGATGGCACGAAAAACAGCGCTTCTGGAACAGCCGCACAATCTCCACGCTATAGGTCACCTTCGTCGTGATCGGATCATGCGCCACCGCCGCGCCCGCGCACAAGCACACCGCCAGCACAACGCCCCGTCTCATCTACTCCCCACCGGAAGAAGGATTCGCCGGCTTATCCGCCCGGTACAGTTTCACCGGACTCAGCCCCGCGTCAAACGCCACGTCGAACCACCCGATCATCATCTCTTCCCAACTCTGATCCCCCCACCGCACTTCCGTCGTCGCGTCGGGATTCGCCCCGTTATTCGCCGAATTGTCAAAAAGCGCCACGCATTCAATCCGCGTTCCCTTCGGAAACACCTTCGGCTCGGACAGGTAGTAGAACAATTGCCACGAGAAATCGTACCGCGGCACGTTCAGCAGAATCTCCGATTCCCCGCTCGGATACACCGCCTTATACTGAAACGCCTTCCCCCGCAGATGCATGTGCGGCATCAATCCCGTCAGCCGCGTATCCGCCTGTAGCGTAAACTGCGATTCCACACGGTGATTGTCCGCCCCCGGCGGAATCACGAACTTCGTATTCGACGCCGCCAGCGTCATCACCCGCTCCTTCGGCGGTTCCTTCGCAAACACGATACCCACCTTCGTCTGATCGCGGGACGCCTTCCCATTCGCCGTATAGTGCATCTGAAACACAACATCCGTCCCTGCCTTCAACAGCTTCGCCGTCCCCGGCCGGAACACCTGCGCCTGCAATCCCGGAGCATATCCCACCAGCAACTCCGATCCCGGTCCGCCCGCCTCACTCGCCCCGCTATTGCGCCCGCGAGCACCTTTCTGCGGCACAAACGGCACGCCATACTCCACATCGCGCATCCACTTCGATCCCGGCTCCCGCAAAAACGCAATCACATGATGCACCACCGCGCGTTCCCCAGGCCGCACTTCCGCCGCCTGCACCCAGGTATCACGCGTCAGGTTCAGCGGCAGCACCAGGTACGTATATTCAATCGTCCCGCTCGCCGGTACCGCGTAGGGCCGTGGCATCTCCACTACCAGATCCGGCTTCCCGATCGACCACCCCTCCGTCCACTGCTTCATCGGAGGCGCTTCCCGTTTGTCTCCCGCCGGAGCCCCCTTGTCTACCCACGCCACAATCTTCGCAATCTCATCCGGCTGCATCACGCGCTCATTGTGAAACTTCCCATACGCCGGATCCGCGAACCACGGCGGCATCTTTTTCGCCAGCACCGATACCTTGATCGCCTTCGCCCACGGACGCACTTCTTCATACGTCAACAGCGCCATCGGAGCCGCTTCCCCGGCCCGGTGGCATTCCTGGCAGTTCTTCTGCAAAATCGGCAGAACGTCTTTATAAAACGTGACCGGAGCCGGCTTCATCGCCGCACCGGCCGTAAACGTCAGCAGGGAACACAACACCGCGAGCTTCATCGCGTCCTCCCAATAGCACTCTACCAATCGTTAATCGTCGCTGCCAGTCTTCTTCTTCGGCCGGAACAGATCCATCGGATCCTTCTTCGCGTCAAAGGCCACATCGAAGAATCCCATCATCATCTCTTCCCAGCTCTGTTCCCCCCACTTCACATCCTTCGTCGCATCCGGATTGAAGCGGTTGTTCGCCGAATTGTCGAACGTCCCCGTCACCTCCAGCCGCGTCCCTTTCGGCATGCGCTTCGGTGAAGCGAATTCATACCAAAGCTGCCAGTCGAAACGATACTTCGGCACACTCAGCAAAATCTCCGTCTCTCCCGTCGGATACACCGCCCGGTACTCGAACGACTTCCCGCGCAGATGCATATGCGGCAGCAGCGAAATCAAATCGGCGTCTTCCTGCAACGTCAGGCTCGCCTTTACATCGTGATTCTGCGCCCCCGCCGGAATGACGAACTTCGTCGTCGACACCGCCGAAGTGAACACCCGCTGCATCACCGGCTCTTTCGCGAACACCAGCCCGATCGAGCTCTTGTCCTTCCCGGCTTTCCCATTCGCCGTATAGTGCATCTGCAGCACAAGATCCGACCCCGCCTTCAGCAGCTTCGCCGATCCCGGCCGCAGCACTTCCGGCGGTGAACCCGGAGCAAACCCCACCAGAAACTCCCGCTGCCCTTCCTCGTTGTTCTGCCGCTGCCCGTTGCGAGCCAGCGTCTTCGGCGAAAACGGCACCCCCGGCTTCTGATCGGCAAACCACTTCACTCCCGGTTCGCGCACGAAGGCTATGATATGGTGCACCAGTTGCCGGTTCCCCGGCCGCGCTTCCGCCATTTGCACCCACTTGTCTTCCCGCAAGCCCGTGGGAATGATGACGTACTGATATTCAATCGTGCCGCTATCCGGAACCGCGAACTCCTCCGGCATCTCCAGCACCATATCCGGTTTCCCGATTCCCCAGCCCTCCACAAACGTCACCGGCGCCGGAGCGTCTTTCTTATCCCCCGCCTTCGCCCCGCCATCGGCCCAAGCCGCCAGCGTCGCGATGGCATCCGGTGACAGCGTCCTGTCATTTGCCCATTTGCCATGTGCCGCATCCGCAAACCACGGTGGCATCTGTTTGCCCAGCACCGAAGCCTTAATCGCCTTCGCCCACGGCCGTGTCTGTTCGTACGTCAAAAACGCCATCGGCGCCGCTTCGCCCGGCCTGTGGCAAGTCTGGCAATTCTTCTGCAACACAGGCAGAACGTCTTTGTAGTAGGTGACGGACTTCGGATCGGAAGCCGCCATCGCCGCCCCCGTCAAGGTTAGCGCCAATAGAAAACGCATGGGTTGTGGTTCTCCTCTAATTCTGGAAAGGCATAGCCCCTGCAACGCAGGCACTCTTCACCCCTCTCTTCCTTCAATATTACATTGCACTGGGACCCGCGAATCAGCCCCGCAAGATGGCAATCCACTTGCTCCACACCCTCAAGGAGGTTCCGTATGGCCAGTGTTGTCCACGAAGTCGAAGTTGCGGCCCTCTTCCGCAATCCCGCCGAGGGCGAAAAGGCAGTCCAAGCCCTCAGAGAGTGCGGTTGCCAGGAGGTCGACGTTTTCCCCGTCACCAGTCGCACCATCCCTTTACTCCACACCCAAGAGCGAGGCAGACTGCGCAAATTCTGCCTGACTTCCGCCGCCATCCCCTGTGGTTTCCTCGCGGGTGCGATTTGTGCCTCACCCATTGCGCTAATTTTCGGCCCACTCTTCACCGCCCCGATTGCCGTCGTCGCCGGCATCGCCGGGTCCATCCTCGCCACCGATTATGCCTCCCGCCTTCCCAAACGGGAGCCTGAAATCCATGAAGGCGAAGGCATCATCGTCCGTGCCGAATGCCCCCGCGATCAGGAAGCCGGCGTCCTCGACGTCCTCAAGAAGACCCACGCCGACGACATCAGCGTCGACGAGTTCGACGAAACCGACATCATCTACCAGTGACGCAGCCCTCGGCCGCAGCGCCGGTTGCTTCCCAAGTCCGCCTGTGGGATAATCCCACTTGTGATCGTAACTCTCGATGCAAAGCGAAGGCTGACCATCCCATCGGCACTGGCGCCGGCATCGCCCGGCGACTACTTTGAAGCAAGGTTCGACCCCGAAGAAGACGAGATCATCTTCCGCCGCCTCCCTCGCAAGAAAAGCTGGCTCGAGGTTATGAAAGCCTGCCCCGTCAGTCCTGACGATGTCCCCGCGCGCCGCACCGAAACTGCCCAGCGGCGCAAGCTATGAACTATCTGCTCGATACGGATGTAATCTGTCAGCCCGCTAAGCGCCACCAGGACAAGCGCGTTGTCGCTTGGCTTGAATCCGTCCAGAATGACTGCTATACCAGCGCCATCGTGATCGCACAACTCGCTTATTGGGTGCGCACCAAGGACGGTCGCCGCAGACAGGCATTGCAGGACTGGCTCAGCGAGTTGATCGATTCGCTCGAGGGTCGGATCTACGGATTCAACGTCTCCGTAGCCCATGTTTGGGCCGAACAAGAGCGGGCATTAGACCAGATTGGTCAGAAGATGCCCATCGAAGACAGCTACATCGCGGCCACCGCCCGGCGCTACGGATTGACCATCGCTACCGGCAACGACCGTGATTTCCGCCGTCCCGGACTGAAGGTCTTCAATCCATTCCAAGAACTACCCTAGCGAAGTCCATCAGTCATTCTTCCCTTTAGGATCGTGCCAACATCAAGCAGATAGTTCTCGGCTGGAGAAGAATCATCCCGCATTTTCACCGCTCCGAATCTACCACGATAAAATAAATCCACACCCCATGCGCCCATTCATCCTCACCCTCTGCCTCCTCCCATCCCTCTACCCCCAATCCCCCGTCGATTTCCAGCGCGACATCCGCCCCATCCTCAACAAAAAATGCATCGCCTGCCACGGCCCTGACGACAAGCACCGGATGGCCAACCTCCGCCTCGACACCCACGACGGCGCCACCGGCCAATCCGGCGGCTACAAAGGCATCATCCCCAGCAACAGCGCCCAATCCCGCGTCGTCGCCCGCATCACCGACGACAAGCGCCCCATGCCCCCCACCGGCCCCCGCCTCACTCCCACCGAAATCACCCTCATCCGCCGCTGGATCGACGCCGGAGCCCCCTACACCAACCACTGGGCCTTCGAAAAACCCCGCATCCACACCCCGCCCCAAGGCAACCCCATCGACTTCTACGTCAAAGCCAAACTCGACAAAGCCGGCCTCGCCTTCTCCCCCGAAGCCGATCGCCACACCCTCGCCCGCCGCGCCGCCCTCGATCTCACCGGACTCCCGCCCTCCAAAGAAGCCCTCGACGCCTTCCTCGCCGACTCATCCCCCCGCGGCTACGAAGCCTACATCGACAAGCTCCTCAGCCTCCCCCAATACGGCGAGCGCTGGGCCAAAATCTGGCTCGATCTCGCCCGCTACGCCGACACCCAGGGCTACGAAAAAGACAACAACCGCACCATCTGGCCTTACCGCGATTGGGTCATCCAGGCCTTCAACAGCAACATGCCCTTCGATCGGTTCACCATCGAACAAATCGCCGGCGACCTCCTCCCCAACCCCACCGAAAGCCAGTTGATCGCCACCGGCTTTCACCGCAACACCATGACCAACACCGAAGGCGGCACCGACGACGAAGAGTTCCGCGATACCGCCATCAAAGACCGAGTCGCCGTTTCCGGCCAGGTCTGGATGGGCCTCACCGCCGGTTGCGCCCAATGCCACACCCATAAATACGATCCCATCTCCCACAAGGAGTTCTACCAGCTCTACGCCTTCCTCAATCAGACCGAAGACAAAGACCTCCCCAGCGACGTCCCCGTCCTCAAGCTCGCCAACGCTTCCACCCTCATCATGCGCGAACTCCCCGCCGATAAGCGCCGCACCACGCGCATCCATGACCGTGGCAACTTCCTCAACCCCACCGACGAAGTCCAGCCCGATGTCCCCTCCGCCTTCCACCCGCTGCCCGCCGGAGCCCCCCGCAACCGCCTCGGCTTCGCCCAGTGGCTCGTATCCAAGGACAACCCCCTCACCGCCCGCGTCACCGTAAACCGTTTCTGGGCCAGAATGTTTGGCCGCGGCATCGTCGAAACCGAAGAGGACTTCGGTACCCAAGGCGCAACGCCCTCCCACCCCGAACTACTCGATTGGCTCGCCGTCGAATTCATGCGCACCAATTGGGACGTGAAGAACCTCCTCAAGACCATCGCCCTCTCGCAAACCTACCGCCAGTCCTCCAACGTCACCCCGGCGTTACTCGAAAAGGACCCCGAAAACCGCCTCCTCGCCCGCGGCGCGCGCTTCCGCCTCGATGCCGAAATCGTCCGCGATCAGGCCCTCGCCTCCGCCGGCATGCTCAGCTCCAAAATGTACGGCAAGCCCGTCATGCCCTGGCAGCCCGACGGCATCTGGCTCGTCGTCTACAACGGCGACCGCTGGATCACCAGCCCCGGCGAAGATCGCTACCGCCGCAGCCTCTACACCTACATGCGCCGCACTTCGCCCTATCCCTCCATGTCCAACTACGATGCCCCTACCGGCGAAACCTGCACCGTGCGCCGCATCCGCACCAACACTCCGCTCCAGGCGCTCACCGCCCTCAACGATCCCGTCTTCTTCGAAGCCGCGCAAAAGCTAGCCCTGCGCACCCTCGCCGAAGCCGGCAAGAACGATCGCGGCCGCGCCGATCGCCTCTTCCAAAACGTCCTCATCCGACAGCCTTCCAAAGACGAACTCCAGCGCATCGTCAAGCTCCATCGCGAAACCCGCGACGAGCTGAA
>CALFYN010000931.1 GCA_937952345.1 uncultured Acidobacteriota bacterium | reverse complement strand
GAGGGCGCGGCTAGGCGAGCCCCAACTGGCGTTGGCATCGGCCCAGATGCGGTACTCCTTCGGTACCACTGCGCACATGGCGGCGGCTTGGGCGAGCGGATCCTGCCAGGGGCGGGCTTTGACTTTGTGGACACGATAGCCGAGGCCGGCGGCGAGCTTGGCTTCGGAAGCCATGAGTTCCGGGGGGAGGCAATGGGTCCACCAGGTGTGTTCGATGCGGGTTTTGGGGGCGGTGGAGAGCAGTCGCGCGACGGAGAAGCCGGCTACCTGGCCGAGGATATCGTGGACGGCCATGAGGAGACCTTGCAGCGAATCGTCCTGGAAGTATTCGATGGGCGAGTGGCCGATCATGCGTTTGGCGATGGCTTCGGCCTGGGCGGGCGACGTGAGCGCTTCGCAAATTCCGGTGAGCCCTTCGTCGGTGTGCAAGCGCATCAGGACGGCGCTGTAGTGCGTCTGGAACGTTCCTTGCAGGCGGTAGCTTTCTTCCCAGGCGGCGCGGACGCGTTCGGCCATGGGGATGCTGGTGGGGAAGATTTCGTATTTGGTGAAGCGCATTTTCGCCGCGGCGTGGAGGGCGTGTGGCGCGGTGGCGGCCAGTCCGGAGATTGCGCCGAAGCGCAGCAGATCCCGCCGGGTCATCTTTTTCATGGCATCGAGTGTATCAAGATACCGATAGAATGTTTCTTCCTTATGCAACGAGTCATTTTGTTCGTATTGCTTTCGATCGTGCTCCCGGCGCAGACGCCAAACCTGCACCGCGATGCGTTCGTGATGGACGGCCACATACACGTGATGTCGCGCCAGTTGCTGCAGGGGCTTGATATTGGCGAGCGGTATGCGGATGGGAGTGTCGATTTGCCGCGAATGCGAGCCGGCGGGTTGGACGCAGTGTTCTTCTCCGTGTACACGCCGGAGCCGTACTATCCGGGGCGGCACGAGGTGGCCAATACGTTTCGTGTGGTATCGCTGGCGCTGGAGCAGATTGAGAAGAACCGGGACGTGATCGAACTGGCGCGGAATGCTTCGGAGATTGAGTCCATCGGCAAGCGCGGAAAGATTGCCGCGTTTCTGGATCTGGAAGGGGCGTACGACATGGATGGTGATTTGCACTTGCTCCGGGCGCTGCACCGGTTGGGGCTGCGTTCACTGCAACTCACCGCGCATAACGAAACTAATGCATTCATCGACTCGTGCTGTTCGCCGGGGCGCTGGAATGGTATTAACGAGCACGGGCGGGCCGTTATCCGGGAGATGAACCGGCTGGGGATGTTGATCAATGTGGCGCATGCATCGGATGAGGCGATCTTGCAGACGGTGGAAGCGAGCCGGCATCCGGTGGCGTATACGCACGGGGGATTTCGTGGCGTTGTGGACAATCCGCGTTGTTTGTCGGATGCGGCGGCGAAGGCGATCGCGGCGAAAGGCGGGGTGATCGGGATTCAGTTCGGGAGCACGTTCAACAATCCGAAGTATGCGGCGTGGGTTCGCAGCAGGCAGATCCCGTCGGCGGCGCCACGGATTGACCCGAAGCACGCCTCGCTGACGCTCGGGGAAGTGGACAGGCTGGTGGCACGCGGGCTTCCGTTTGTGTTCAAGGGCACGATTCCGGATGAGTACTGGATGGGCACGGATCAACTTGCCCGGGTGATCGACTATGGGGTGCGGTTAGTGGGTGAGGATCACGTCGCGCTGGGTTCGGACTTCGATGGCGGGCCGCCGCTGCCGCGGCAGATTCGCGATGTCAGCGATTATGGGGAGATGACGAAGGCGCTTCAGCAACTCGGGTATTCCGAGCAACGGATCCGGAAGATTATGGGGCTGAACTGGCTTCGGTTGATCCGGCGGGTGACCGAGGTCCGGTGATCGCCATACGATCCGGCAAGAAGACGATCCCATCTTGGCTCCCTAGCGACTTTTTTTTGACCCCAGAATTCACCGGGCGACGCATCATGGAATATGAAAGCAACAATCTGCATTCTCCTCGCCGCCGCCGGGTTGTCATCGGCAAGCCCCATCGGTGGCCTCGACCTCGTCTCCTCCAGCAGCACATTCGAAACCAATGGCACTGTTTCCAATCCCCTGCCGTTCTATGGCTGGACCAACGTCTCCGGTAGTGCGCGTGTCTTCGACTGGAGCACCACACTCAACGGCGCAATGATCGGAACCACGCCATACGGCAACTACGAGGTCCAGTACATTACGGGAGTCGCGGTACAACCGAACACCACTTACAAACTCAGTGTTGACGTGGGATACATCGCCGCCTTGACGGCAGGCAACTCGTCCTACAGTCTGCAACTGGGGACCATTGACGCTTTCTTCGTCTTCACGCCACTGGTCGCCGCATCCACCGGGAGCGCCGCTTACGCTGGCGACATGTCCTCTGGTCCGTTCTCCGGATCAGAGACTGTCACGGCGACCACCGGCGCGATCGTCTCGGGCGACATCCTCACCGTCCGTTGGGCGCAAACCGGAACCCTCGGCTCACCATTCTCCGACTACTTTGGCTTCGATAACGTGCTGCTGGAAGCGACGCCTGAACCTCTGTCCGGCCTCACCGCACTTGGCGGCATTGCGTTGCTATGGCTTCGAAGACGCGACGCAATCCGATGAGCTACCAGCTCAGCTTTCCTCCAACGGTGACACGCCGGGGGAGGTTCGATTGTATGACGGAATTGGGCAGTGCGCCGAACAGGGTGCTGGTGGGCGTGGTGGTGGGCGCGCTGAGGAACATGGAGTGATTGAAGGCGTTGGTGGCTTCGGCGCGTAGCTGGAAGCGGATGCTTTCGGTGAAGCGGAATGTTTTGAACAGCGAGATGTTGGCGCAGTTCATGCCGTCGGTGCGGAGTCCGCTGAAGCGCAGGGGGAAGGTGCGGAGGTTCGAGCCGAGTTGGCGGGCGTTGTTGCGCTCAAAGCCGGCCTCGGTGTTGAACCAGCGGTCGACGGTGCGCTGGGATTTGGGAAGAACGATGTCTTCGATATTGCCGTTGAAGATGACGTTGCCGAAGCCGATGGGGGAGCCGCTTTGGCCGATGTAGAGGGCTTGGATGGACCATCCGCCGGCGGCGTGATCGAGCCAGCGGGAGCCGGAAAGCCAGCGGCTCTTATAGCCGAAGGGGAGGTCGTACATGGTGCTGATGGTGATGTTGTGCGGGCGGTCGAAGGAAGAGATGGACTCGTAAGGCACTGCTTCGAAGTCGTTGAGGACCGAGGTGGCATCCATGCTCTTGGACCATGTGTAGGAGATCGTGGTGGTAAAGCCGGAAGAGAGCCGTTTTTCGAAGCGAGCCTGCAAGGCGTGGTACCAGGAGTAGCCGTTGCCGGCGACTTGGGTGATGCTGGGGAAGTGCGGGTAGGGCCGCAGCAGTTGCGAGCGGGAGACGTTGGTGGTGGCAAGGCTGGTGCCGGTGAATTCCGGGAGCGAGGCAAACGGGTTGCGGACCTGCTGGCTAAGGAAGTCGATGGCTGCCTGGTCGCGGACTGGAGACGTGCTGAGGTACTGGCCTGGGATGGGGTTGAGCGACTGGGACCAGAGCAGTCCGACGGCGCGGCTGCCGATGTAGGCGACGTCGAACATCATGCGCCAGGGGAGAGCATGTTGGACGCTGGCGCTCCAACGCTGCATGTAGGGATGCCGCCTGTCGCGGAGGAGCGAAGTGATGCCCTGACCGAGGAAGGTGGACAATCCGTTGGAGTTGCCTGCGATGGGTAGAAGCCCATTGGGGAAGGGGTTCTGCGTGGTGGCCTCAAAGGTCTGGCCGTTGTTGCGGCTGGGCACGAGGCTGGTGGTTGCGGTATAGCCAGGCTGATAGACGGAAACGGTATCGGCACCGAGGTTCGAGAAGAAGATGGCGTAACCGGCGCGGAGCACTGTGTCGGGCTTCAAGAGATAGGCCAAGCCGATGCGGGGGGCGAAGTTGTTGCGATCGGTGTTCCATAGGCCGCGGGGGTTGCTGCCGACTCCGGCGAACATCAGTCCGCCGATGGTGTTGAAGTTGGCGACGGGGATTTCGGCGATGGGGGCGCGGGCGTAGTTGGCGCGTGCGGCATCCTGGATGGGGTTGACAGTGGCGAAGTCATAGCCGATGGCAGTGCGGTTGAAACGCTCCATGGTGGGACGTTCGAAGTCGAAGCGGAGACCGAGGTTCACAGTGAGCTTGCGGCTCATCTTCCAGTCGTCCTGGAGGTAGAGGGCGTGATATTTGGAGGTGGCGGCGCTGGTGTCTCTTTTGTCAATGCTGCCTCCGGTGGGGAGTCCGAGAACGAACGATGCGAGGGCTTGGCCGATGGGGGCTACGGGGGAGTTGTCGAGTGGGCCGCGAGTCCAGGTTTCGGCGAAGGAGTAGGACGGGGTGAGATTGCCGAGGTTGGTGTTGCTTTGCTGATTCACGCGGAACTCCGTGCCGAGGCGGATGGTGTGGTTGCCGCGGAGGTGCATGGCCGAGGCGGCCATGTCGTGATAGGTGTAGGGGGCGTAGGTGGAAGCGGCTCCGGCTTGCGCGCCGCCGCCGAGTGTGAAGAAGCCGTTGATGGCGAGGCGGGGAACCGTGGTGAAGTTGCGGTCGAGTTGGTTTACCAGGGAGGCGGGCAGGCCGAGAGTGGAGAGATCGAAGCCGCGGGTCTTGGAGAAGCGCTGGTCGCCGTAGCGCATGATGCCGTAGCGGACATCGAGGATGAGGTTGGGGCGGACGGTGATGGAATCCGAGATGGCGATGGTGTGCTGGCGGCGGTCCATGACGGAGCTGTAGGCTTTGGTGCCGATGGGGTCGTAGTTGTGGTCGTGAAATTTGCGGGTGATGGTGACGTAGAGACGCTGGGCGTTGGAAATATTGTGATCGATGCGGGCCATCTGGGCGTCGTAGGTTTGGGGAGAGACATTGGGGTAGCCGAAGTTGCGGAGACCGTCGGCGGTACCGGTGATATTGGGGAGCGGGTAGTATTCGAACAACTGTTTGGCGATGGGGGCGACACGGCTGGCGGGGATGATATTGCCGGGGATGGGTTGGCGGCTGAAGCGTCCGTTGGGGGCGGGAGCGATGGTGGATGGATCGTAGATCTGGTACTGGCTTCCCACGGAGAGAAGTTGCGAGAAATCGCCGCCGCGTTGGGCAACGGTGGGCATGGTGGTGGTGGCGGGCGTGAGGAGAGCGGAGGTCATGGCTTCAAAGCCGAAGGTCCAGAAGGTGCGGTTGCGGCCGTCGTAGAGTTTGGGGATGTAGAGGGGGCCTCCCGCGGCGGCACGATAGCGCTTGGTCACGCCGCCGGGCCATGCCGCCTTCTTTTTCTCTTCGGTTACTGGCGCGTTGGCGGGGCTGTAGAGATTGCGCTTGGTGAAGAAATCCATGGCCGTCAGCGTGCGGCCGATGTAGGAGTAGACGAGGTCGCCGCGGAACCTGTTAGTGCCGCTCTTCATGACCATGTTGATGAAGGCGCCGATGGCGCGGCCGGCGGAGGCATCGATGGGTGTGGTTTGTACCTGGACCTCTTCAACCACTTCGGGGATGGCATGCAAGGTGATGGAACCGCGAATGTCGGTGGGGTTGCCGTCGATCATGACCTGATTGGTGCCGGAGGGTGCTCCGGAGACGGCGAACTGGTTGCTGTCGCCTTCGCGGTCGGGGGCGAAGTTGCCACCGGGGGCGACGAGGGGAGTGACACCGGGGGTGAGTGCGACTTGAAAGATGACGCTGGCGGAAGGAGACGGGAGGTCGGTGAGGCGGCGATTGTCGATGATCTGGCCTACGGTGGCGGTGGTGGATTCGAGGAGCGGGGCTTCGGAGGTTACGGTGACGCTATCGGAGACTGCGCCGACTTCGAGGGTGACGTCGAGGGTGAGGCGCTCACCGCCGCGGACTTCGATGGCTTCGCGGACGAAGCGTTTGAAGCCGGTACGTTCGATGTTGGCGGTGTAAGGGCCGGGGAGGAGATTGGGGACGAGGAAATTGCCGGCGTCGTTGGATTTGGCGGTGCTGACAACTCCAGTGGCGGTGTTGGTGAGGCGGACCTCGGCTTCGGGGACGACGGAGCCAGTGGGGTCAGTGATGCGGCCTAGGAGCGTGCCGCGGGAGTCCTGGGCGTGAACGCTGGACAGGAGTATGAATAAAGACCCAAGCAGAAAAGGAACATGCCGGAACATGACGTCCTTCCTTTCAAAGAGCGAGACACTACAATTTTCTTTAGCCTGAGTATACGCGCGAGGTGCGCAGGGGTCAATGACGATGTCGCTGCTGTGTCAAGGCCGACGCCTGAACAAACTGACTGCCTGTTACTGGCAAAGCGCCGAGGCATAGCCGGAGAACAGGGACTGCGAGCCTCCGGTAACGCTGTAATCAATATAATCGCCTGCGGAAATGCTCACGGTACTGCCGGTATTGGTGCAGGTCGGTGTGCCTGTCGTGAGGGAACAGGAAAGTGCCGTGTTGCTGCCGTTGACGCGGAGAGTGATTGTTCTGTCGAACGAGGTGCCCGAGAGGTCCACTCTCAAGCCTGACGCCGTACAACTGCCGGGTGCGATCAATTGCGCGGTGGATTCCGTTGTCGAAGTGAGAACGCTCCCGGAGCCGTTCACTGGAAAGTAGGATGTAGACGCTTGCAGGTTGATCGAGAAGCGGACCATGAAGAACACACTGCTTCCGCCACCCGCGGATCCTGTTGCTCCGGTTGCACCCGTTGAGCCGGTCGCACCGGTCGCACCTGTTGGTCCAGGGACCAAAGACGCGGCACCGGTGGCTCCAGTGGCTCCGGCCGGGCCAGTAGCTCCAGCGGAGCCAGTGGGGCCGGTCGGGCCAGCGACGGTGGAAGCCGCCCCGGTGGGGCCTGCGGGACCCGTGGAACCTGTGGGGCCAGCTACGGTGGAAGCTGCACCGGTGGCTCCAGTGGCTCCGGCCGGGCCAGTAGATCCTGCGGCGCCGGCCAGTTCGGCACGACGATGTTTTGTCCGAAAATAATGGGGGCAAATAGGAAGGCTAGACCAAGCTGGAGCGGATGTGGAAATAAGCGCACAGATCACCTCTGAATAAAACATCCGTTCCGAAGCCGGAACGGTGTCACGAACCGCCGATTCCAAGAGGTGCGTGTCCTAAAAGATTATCTTTGGATGAAGTTGTCAGTCAAGCTTGGGGCGATGGGTGTACGATTCGCATTATGGGTAGCGTCATGAAGACGCGCTCGGGGAACGAAACAGGAGGCCTCGCATCCATGGCGACAAGAAGACGGTTCCTTGAGGAAGTCACGGCAGTGGCGGCGCTGGGTCCGGCGGCCTCCGCGCAATCCGAAGGCAAGCCACTGCTGTGCCGCATCACCGATGCGGCATCGGGCAGACCCACGGCGGCGCGAATCCGCCTC
>CALFYN010000930.1 GCA_937952345.1 uncultured Acidobacteriota bacterium | reverse complement strand
TTGCGCCGGGCCCGGCCCGCAGAATGTGCCACATCTCGGTTTTTCCGTTCGCATTCTCATGCTCGCGGGCAAACTCATCCCATGGATGAACCTGAACGGACAGCCGTTCCGTGGTGAAGAGGAACTTGATCAGCGGGAGGTTCGGAGAGTCGAACCACACCTCGCCGATCTTCTGTTCGGGTTCGGGAAACCATGGGGCGAGCCCCGTCGACCCCCAGAGTTTCTCCTGGAACGACGGGGCTACACGAACAATGGCGGACAATTAGCGCAGCTCCTTGAGGAAGGTTTCAATGCGGTCCAGACCGCGCTGCAGGTCTTCCATGGAGGCGGCATAGGAAATACGGATGTGCTTTTCCGTGCCGAAGGCTTCGCCGGGAACGACCGCGACTTTCGCCTGATCGAGCAGCTTTTCCGAAAAATCCATCGAATTCTGGATGCCGCCCTTGCCGAACGCCACGCTGATATTCGGGTAGGCGTAGAAGGCGCCCTTCGGATCGGCCACCTTCACGCCGGGCATGGCGCGCAACCGGGCCAGCACGTAGTCGCGGCGCTTGCGGTATTCGCCCAGCATCTGCTGCACCGATTCCTGCGGCCCGCGCAAAGCTTCGACGCCGGCTTTCTGCGCGATCGACGTCGGGTTCGACGTCATGTGGCTTTGCAGCTTGCCGATGGCCCCGATGATGTTCGCCGGAGCCAAACCGAAGCCGATGCGCCAGCCCGTCATGGCGTATGTCTTCGAAAGCGACCCGGCCACCAGGACGCTATCCTTCGCGCCCGGCAGCGCGGCGATGCTGAACGGCTCACTGCCGTACAGGAAGTGGCAGTAGCATTCATCGGTCATGAGGTAGATGCCGCGGCTCGAAGTGAGCTGGAAAATCTTTTCGAACTCATCCTTCTCAATCACTGCGCCGCTCGGATTGGACGGCGAATTGATGATCACCAGTTTCGTACGGTTGGTGATATACGGCTCAAGCATGGCCGCGGTGAGCGTGAATCCGGCGTCTTCATCGGTGTCCACGAAAACGCATTTGCCGCCGGCGTAGTTGACGACATCTTTGTAGGTGACCCAGTACGGCACGGGAATGATGACTTCATCGCCGTGATTGATGAGCACCTGCATGAGATTGAAGATGACGTGCTTGCCGCCGACGGTGACGATGCACTCGTTGGTTTTGTAGCTGGTGCCAAAGTCCTTGGCGTGCCGCTCGCAGATGGCTTCCTTCAGCTCCTGCGTGCCGCCGGCCGGTGTGTATTTGGTGAAGTTGGCGTGGATGGAGCGGATGGCGGCTTCTTTGATGTTTTCGGGGGTGGGGAAGTCCGGTTCCCCGGCTCCGAAGTCGACCACGTCCACTCCCTGCCGGCGCAGTTTGTCGGCGGCGGCGGCCACTTTCATGGTGGAGGATTCGCTGATCAGGGAGATACGATCGGCGAGTGCTGCTGCTGTTGTGCTCAAAGCAATTACCCTTTCCAAGCGCTATGCGCGAGCAGTCGGTCTTTCAACCGCTGCTCGACAAATGGCGGCACAAGGCCGCTGATATTCCCGCCCAGTTTGATCACTTCCTTCACCAGGCGGGAACTGACGAAGGAGTGGGCCTCGGAGGCCATCATAAAAACCGTTTCGATGTCGGGGCGCAGTTTGCGGTTCATCAGCGCCATCTGCAACTCGTATTCGTAATCGGACACGGCGCGGATGCCGCGCACGATCAACGAAGCGTTCTTCGCCGCGGCGTATTCCACCAGCAGGCCGTCAAACGCATCCACTTCCACGTTCGGGTACTTGGCCACGGCCTGCCGCATCATATCGGCGCGCTCTTCCACGGAAAACAGCGGCTGCTTCGATTCGTTGCGCAGCACGCCGATGATCAGCCGGGAGACGAAGCGCGACGAGCGTTCAATGAGATCCAGGTGCCCGTTGGTGATCGGGTCGAAGGAGCCGGGATAGACGGCGACTAGGTGTGTTGGCGCTTGCCCCACGGTGTAAGTAATGATTCTAACAGGAAGATGGGTTAGAGGAGTGTGCGAACTTTGCGTTTGCGCGCCGCGGCGTTGAGGGCGGGAACAAATCCGTTCATCAGCGCGTCCCGGCTTCGATGGCCTCGCGGATTTCCTGGTCTGTGAGCGGAGTGAAGCCTTTGCGTCCGGCGATTTCCTCTCGTAACCGGCGAAGATCATTGACCGCCTGACGAATCTGCATCTTTGTGGAACGCCCGTCAGGGACGATGCGGCCCACAGTCTCATCGCGCCAGACGATCTCATCGCTGCGAGTCTTACGCATAGATTTGCCCTACAGCGCCAGCTTCTCGCGCGCGTACTTCAGGCACAGCACGACATTATCCTCTTCCAACTGCCGTTGCGTTTGCGCGGGCAGCGTGGTCAGTTTCGCGATCGGTTTGGCGTTCTTCGCCTCGCGCACGGTCCGCAGCATGCGTGCCAGCCGCGCCCCTTCTCTCTGCGGGAACGTGGCCCAGTATTTGTCCGTCAGGCAGGGGATTTTCAGCGGATCGCGCGTGATCATTTCGAGCGTCATCTTCGTGCTCGGCCGCGCCGCGGCGATGATCTGCACCATCTTCGGGATGTCCAGATAACCCGCGCCGAGCGGCACCTCCGCCAGCAGGAAGCCGTCAGGGTATTCCTCGAGCGCCATGTCCTTGATATGTGTGGAGACGGCGTAAGGGGCCAGCCGCTCCACCACTTCCATCCCGTCATCGAGCAGGCTGATGTTGTTGCCCGTATCCAGGCACACGCCGAACCGTTCACTCGAATATTTCTTGAGGATGGCCAGCAACTCGTCGACGGTCCAATCCTTGTGGTTTTCAATCGCGAAGGTGACTTTGGCTTTTTCCGCCATCGGCACGGCCTTCGCCAGCGCGGCGTGCGATGTAGCCACGAACTTCTGCCAGTCGTCCATGGTGGCGAACGTCTCGTAGCGCCGTCCGCCGAGGCAGGCCGAACGAATGCACAGCGCGCCCACTTCCCGCGCGGCGCTCAGTGTGCGGGCGAACGCTTCTTCATTGCCCGGGCGCGGCAATCCGGCCATCACCTCCATCCACATGCCGTAGCTTTCCAGCTTGCCGCGCAGGTTTTTGAGATACTCAGGACTGGTATTGCTGAGCGATGCCTGAATGCCTCCCGCACCGAGCGAGCGGCAGTGCTCCAGGAATTCGAGCGTGTCCTTCGGGCGGCGGACGGTCATGTAGCAAGTGGTGGCGACGCCCATTTTCGTGGCCGGCGATTGCGCGAACAGGGCGGCGGAGCTCGCGGCAAGGAATGTGCGGCGTGTGTGCATCATGGCGAATCCGTCATAATGTATCATTTCCACACGTGCTTCAGGTTACGGTATTCATTAAGGAGTTCTCATTTTGACGGATCAAGTCCTTTTCTTCTTCGGGCTGGTGGCCGCCTTCGTCATTGGCGGAGCGCTGATGGGCTTAATCATGCGCAAATCGTCGGCGAAAACGGTTGCCGATGCGGTGGAAGCGTCGCTCAAAGAGCTCGGAGACAAGCTGCAGGGATTCGAACTGGCGCGCGAGCGCGTCAACACCAGTCTCAAGGAGCAGATCTCCAATCTCGCTTCAAGCGAGTTGCAGTTGCAGAAGGAGACGGCGCGCCTCGCCAGTGCGCTGCGCTCGCCGGGCGTGCGCGGGCGCTGGGGCGAAATGCAATTGCGGCGCGTCGTGGAACTTGCCGGCATGGCCGAGCATTGCGATTTTTCCGAACAGCCCTCCAACGAATCCGACGGCAAAAAGACGCGGCCCGATATGGTGATTCATCTGCCCAACGGCCGCAGTGTGGTGGTGGATGCGAAAACTCCGCTGGCGGCCTATCTGGAGGCCAGCGAATCCAGCGACGAAGCGCTCCGCACCGCGAAACTGAAGGACCATGCGGCGCACGTGCGCACGCAGATCGTTCGTCTGAGCGCGAAGTCGTATTGGGATCAACTGGCCGATACGCCCGAGTTTGTGGTGCTCTTCCTCCCCGGCGAAAGCTTCTTCAGTGCGGCGCTCATGCAAGAGCCGGAACTGCTGGAATACGGCGCCGACCGCAAGGTGATTCTGGCCACGCCGACAACGCTGATTGCGCTGCTGAAAACCGTGGCCTACGGATGGCGGCAGCAGCGTGCCGCCGAGCGGGCCGAAGAAATTCGCGAATTGGGCAGTGATTTGTACGAGCGGTTGCGCGCGCTGTCGAATGAACTGGCGGTGCTGGGGAGCCAACTGGAGCGCTCCGTGCATGCCTTCAATCGCACCGTCGGCGCTTGGGAAGGGAAGGTGGTGCCGGGCGCGCGGCGGCTGCATGAACTCGGCGCGGGTTCGGGCGAGACCGTGGATAGCACTCGAATGGTCGATACGCCGGTGCGCATCCCGCGCGGTCAGTGAGCCTCGGGCGCGCTGCTTTGCGGCCCGATGAAATTCACGGGACCCGCCCCGCACACCGAGCCTTGCAAGACCGGGAACATCCCTGTACCCACCGGATCGACTCTCGACCCAGGAATGATATTGCCCGCAAACAAATTGGGCGATTCCAGCAGCCAGGCTTGTCCCGCCTGATTCACGATCGGCATCAGCTTGATGGCATCCAGCAGCACCTGAAACTTCGTCTTCTGTGCCGCCGTCAGCAACGCCTGATTGCGTGCGCGGAGTTTGTCGTCCTCCTCTTTCATCAGGCGGCAGTTGATTTCCACCTCCACATAGCGCGTCCCCAACTCCGTGGCGCTGGGATGTTCGCGAGCTGTCTCAACGGCGATATCGCGCCGCAGTTCGGCAACCCGCTGCTGGTAACTCAGCAATGTGCGCCGGTGCTGGTTGATGTTCTGGAACATCTGCGCATACTGCGCATCGGTCAATTCCAGGAATTGTTTCAGCTCGAGCAGTGGCGGATTGGGACCCATCCCCGGGCCCGGAAAAATGCCCTGGGCGAACGCCGACGAGGCAATCAGCAGCATAGCGAAACACTTCATGCCCACCAGTGTAGTATCCTGCAATCGGCTGGTGTATATGCTCCGCCGTCACTTCTGTTCGCTTCCTTTAGCCGCCTCTCCGGCGGCGTTTTCCCAGACGAGTCTCAGCGATAAAGATCCTGGTGCGCCGCGCGCCGCCATCGAACGCTGGAAGGATCACCGCTTCGGCATGTTCATCCACTGGGGGCCGGTGAGTATCGTCGGCACCGAGATCGGATGGTCTCGTGGCGGCGAACGCCGCGGCCGCTCCGACCCCAAAACCGGCAACGTGCCTGTGGAGGTTTACGACAATCTCTACCGCATGTTCAACCCTGTGAAGTTCAACCCCGACGAATGGGTGCAACTGGCCAAGGACGCCGGCATGAAATACCTGGTGTTTACCACGAAACACCACGACGGTTTCTGCAATTTCGACACAAAGCTCACCGATTATAAGATCACCAGCAAGCGTTGCCCTTACGGCAAGGATATTGTGCGCATGCTCTCCGACGCTTGCCGCCGCGGCGGTATCGACTGGGGCGTGTACCATTCCCAACCCGACTGGTATCACGCCGATTACCGCAACGGCCCCGCGCACGCGCGCTACATCGAATACCTGCACGGGCAGGTGAAGGAACTGCTCACCGGTTACGGGCCGACGAAGATGTGGTTCTTCGATGGGCTCGGCGGCAAGCCCGAGGATTGGGATGCGCCCCGCCTGCTTCGCATGATGCGCCAGATCGAACCCGAACTCATCATCAACAACCGCGCCGGGCTGCCCGCCGATAATGACACTCCCGAACAGCGCATCGGCGCGTTTCAAAACACGCGGCCCTGGGAAACCTGCGCCACCGTGGGCCGCCAATGGGCC
>CALFYN010000929.1 GCA_937952345.1 uncultured Acidobacteriota bacterium | reverse complement strand
GCATTCCTCATCCCCCTGAAGCTGTGGTCGAAATGGCCCGGCGATCCAGGCCGGGTACGGATATCCTGCGGTCAACGCGCGCAACGGTCAACACCTGCACCGCGGAGGCGCCCGCTTCTTTCAAAGCCGCGCCACAGGCCGATGCCGTCGCACCTGTAGTTAACACATCGTCTATCAGCAGTACGTGACGGTTCCGTGGCGATTCGGTAACGGTGAATGCGCCCCGTAAGTTCTGCCGCCTCTCCTTGTCGCTGAGACCCGCCTGCGGCGGTGTCCCTCTCCCGCGGCGCATCGCCGCCACCATCGGAATGCCCGTGCGCCGGGATAGCTCCCGCGCCAGCAACTCCGCCTGGTTGTAGCCGCGCGTCCACTTCCGCCACCAGTGCATCGGAACCGGAACAATCCAGTCCACCCGCTGGCTTCGCGGTAGCGCCGCTACCAGAAAATCGGAAAGCGGTGCCGCCAGCGTGTCCATCCCGTGATACTTATACAGGTGGATCAGCTTGCGTAGCGGCCCCTCGTAGAAACCGTATGAGGATGCCCCGTCATAGCCCGTCATCCCCCGCCGGCACAACCCGCACAGCCCCTTCTCATCCAGCGGATAGCGCGTCGCGAACGGTGTCCGGCACGCCGCGCACGCATACTCCGTCTCAAGTGGAACAGGGGACCGAAGGCAGGTTTGGCAAACAGGGTAAAGAGCTATATCGCGTAAGGGCTCTTTGCAGATCCGGCAGTTGTCCGGGAAGAGGGCATTGAACACACGTCCGCACGTGTCACGCAGCACCGGAGAAGAAGGCAACGCTTCAGCAAGCCATCTACTCGAGAAGATGCACCTCCCGGAACTTATATTGTACAACAGTTACTTACTTATGCTGAACCGGCGATCGTTCCTCACCACTGCCGCGGCCTGCACCGCTGCCTCGGTTTCCGCGGCAGCCCGCAAGCCCAATGTGATCCTCGTCTATGCCCATGACCTCGGCTACGGCGACCTCGGCGGTTATGGCGGCAAGATCGCCACCCCGCACCTGGACCGTATGGCCCGTGAAGGCATGCGCTTCACCAACTTCCTGTCCGCCAACCCGGTCTGCTCCCCTTCCCGCGCCGCCCTGCTCACCGGACGCTATCCCACCCGCGCCGGAGTCCCCCGCGTGCTCTTCCCGCGCGACAAGGAGGGGATGCCCGATCGCGAACAGACCATCGCCCAGATGCTCAAGCCGCTCGGCTACAAAACCATGTGCGTCGGCAAGTGGCACCTCGGCCATCTGCCCCCATACCTGCCCACCGCCCGAGGCTTTGACGAATACTACGGCATCCCCTACTCCAACGACATGAGCCCGCGCCTGTTGCTGCACGCCACCCCCGGCAAGGTGGACACCGTCGAGCAGGAAGCCACGCTCGAAACGCTCACCCCGCGCTACACCGAACAGGCCGTCAAGTTCATCGAAGCCAATAAGGACGCGCCCTTCTTCCTCTACATGCCTCACACCTACCCCCATATCCCTCTCGGTGCATCCCCGCGCTTCAAGGGCAAGTCGCCCCACGGCATCTACGGCGACGTGGTGCAGGAACTCGATTGGAGCGTCGGTGAGATCATGGCCACGCTGAAGAAGCACAAGCTCGAAGGCGACACCCTGCTGCTCTTCAGTTCCGACAATGGACCGTGGTTCCTCGGCAGCCCTGGCCACCTCCGCGGGCGCAAAGGCACCACCTACGAAGGCGGCGTGCGCGAGCCCTTCCTCGCCCGTATGCCCGGACGCATCCCCGCGGGCAAGGTGTGCCCCGGAGTGGCGTCCACCATGGACATCCTCCCCACCGTAGCCAAGCTCTGCGGAGCCAGCCCCGCCAACCCCATCGACGGCATCGACATCTGGCCGCTGCTCTCCGGCCAGCGCCCGGAGATCGAACGCGAGGCCCTGCTCTACTTCGATAATCTCTACGTGCAGTGCGTCCGCCGTGGCAAGTACAAGCTGCATGTGGCCCGCTACAACTCGGCTGTCTACAGTCCCGCCCCTGCTTCCGGCCGCGTCAACCTCCCGCTGCCCGCCCCGGAACTCTATGACCTCAGCATCGATCCCGATGAGAGCTACGACATCGCCCCCGAGCATCCCGAGATCGTAAAGGATCTCCAGGCCCGCATGGAGCGCCTCATGGCCGGCTTCGACGAGCCCATCCGCAAAGCCCACGCCGATACGTTCGCCAAGCAGACCACCGGATCTACGGCTGCCCACCCGCGGCTGAAGTAACCCCGAACACCCGTTCCAGCCAAGGCCGTACGATGGCGCGCCCTTTCGACGGGAACCTGTGCCCGCCCGCCAGAGCGTGGAACTCGACGTCCGTTGCCCGTGTCCGCAGCTTGCGCGCGTAGTCCGCCGTCACCGCGGCGGGGAAGAACGGATCTTCGTCCCGCGCGATGTGCAGCATGGCCGCCGTCGCCCTGCCGTAAGCGCCCGTCTCCCAATCCTTCGGCACCCCGCCACAGATGCCGATGACTCCCCCAATCTCATCGGGGAACGTGACCGCGAAGCGGTAATTGAAACCCACCGGCTGCGAAAATCCCAACAGGATCGTGCGCCTCGCCGGGATGCCGCAGCGCTCCCTCATTTGGCCGGCCACCGCTCGTACCATCTCGTGATGCAAGCCGATGGAGGCATCCCCATGCGCCCGCGTGCCCCAGTTATAGCCGACTTCCGAGAAGGCAGGGCTTTCCCGGAGATAGAACTGGTTGGGAGCCTGGATCGATGCGATGACAGCGCAATCGCCGAGCATAGGCCGGGTCAATTCGAGCATGGTGCGGGCATTCATCCCGTACCCATGCAGCGCGAGTACCAACAGATCAGCGGCTCCGCCTGGGGAGCAATAAAGGTACTCCATTTCGGTTGGAAGACGAAAGGTTTGCCGTTCCGCCATGTAGACATTAGCCTATCAAGCCGATAAGAATGTATGCAGATGCGTTTGTCTTCGCCGTGCTACGTCCATATCCGGGCGCGGCAGGCAAAGCAAGGCGCGGAAGGAAGACAACTGCCGTGAGTTTTTCCAATCAGATCGCCATTCTGGATCGGGCGGTGGCCCTCGAACGAGTCGGCGGGGACTCGGAACTCCTCCAGGAAATGGCCCAGCTCTTTCTCGATGAATATCCGTCGCAGCTCGATGCCGTGCGCGCCGCCGTGCGGGCTCGGGATGCCAAGGCTCTGGAGCGCAGCGCTCACAGCCTCAAGGGTTCCGTGGGGAATTTCGGCGCCGCCGCCGCGCAGGACGCCGCATTCCGCCTGGAAATGATCGGACGCCGCGGTGAGATGCAGGAAGCCGATTCGTTACTCGATAACCTGGAATCGGCGCTGTCGCTGCTCGAACCCGAGATGCAAAGCCTCGCCGACAGCGCTTACTGATCTTCCCACTCATCAGGCGTGACATGCACCCCATGCAATCGGTATGTGCTCTCGCCGTAATAGACACTGCCCTGAAGCCCAGCCCCCAGAAAGGGTAGCTCCACCAGATGCACTTCCAGGTCGTTGGAAGCATCCGAGATGCCTTGCGCCTTGAGCACAACCTTCGCCGCCGTGGCGCACTCGCCGAGCAAGCCGGGACGCACATTCCTTCCGACAGCCCGTGCCGCGCGGACCACCGCTCCCATATTCGGAACCACCTTCAGCCCCTTCACCACCGAGCCCCATTTGCCCATCAAGGCCAGATCGAAATCCCAGGAGCCGGCCGGCGCTTCGACCACCGTGTAAGGATCATACAGGCCCGTGATGACCACAGCCATGGCTCCGATGGAAGCGCCCGCTCCCCATCCGATCCGCCGTGTGTCGATCTGCATCCAGAAGTAGCTGTTCACGTCCTCGAGGTTGAACACAAAGGCCTGTACGAAAGCGGTGCCCGTCGTCAGGTTCATGCCCCCAATCTGCACACCTGCGCCGAACCACGTCAGCCCGCGCTTGAACAGGGGCTTCGGCGAAACCGGCAGCGGCTTGGGTGACACCGGGAAGTTCATGGCGTAGTGGTTCTTCTTGGTGTAGATGATCCCCGGCGAAGCGCCATCGAAGGAGAAGTTCTTCTTGTCGCGTACCACGCGGCAACCGACGAAGTGGTAGAGGTACCAGTTCACCTCTTCCGGGTTGCGGGTCTTGAAGTTGTACTCGATCAAGCCCCACGGATCGCCCCAGCCGTCCTTGGACGCGACCTTCCACCAGTCGTCCTTCTCGGCGGCGGTGCCGACGCGGTAGCGGCTGCCTCCGGCCGGTCCTTTCCAGTGGCCCATCGGATCGAGGAGCGCCCGCCAGTTGGCGGGTTCCCGAACCAATGCCATCGTTTGGCAGATGCCGTCACAAACGCTGCAGACCGCGGTGCGTCCCATATCTTCCTCCAAACGAGTAAGGGCAAATGTGGGCGCATTTCGATCACAGGGAGGTTAGAATGGCTGTCAGCGCTATGAACGAGCGTGCCGAGCAGCTCTTCCACGAAGCCATGGAGCTTGCTCCCGCGGAGCGTGAGGCATTCCTGCGCCAGGCCTGCGGAAGCGACGAAGCCATGTATGCCGAGTTGCGCTCGCTCATCGGCTACGGGGAGGAAGCGAGCGTCGTACTCGACGGCGCCATCGGCAAGCTGGCGGCGACTTTCACTCCGGCGGAGGGTTCGCGCGCCGGGTCATACCGGCTGCTCAAGCCGATCGGCGAAGGCGGGATGGGTGTGGTGTACCTCGGGGTGCGCGACGACGGGCAGTTCCAGAACGAGGTGGCCATCAAGTTCGTGCAAGGCGGCGAGGAGGTGATGGCCCGCTTCCTCAGGGAGCGGCAGATCCTGGCCCGGCTGGTGCATCCGAACATCGCCCGCCTGCTCGATGGCGGCATCACCGAAGACGGCCATCCGTTCATGGTGATGGACTACTTCCCGGGCAAGCCGGTCACGGAATACTGCCAGTCGCGCAACCTGTCCACTACCGAGCGGCTGGAGCTGTTCCGCAAGGGGTGCGACGCCGTTGAGCATGCCCACCGCAACCTGATCGTGCACCGCGACGTGAAGCCGTCGAACATCCTTGTCAACGAGGAAGGCGAGCTGAAGCTGCTCGACTTCGGCATCGCCAAGCTGCTGGAGCCGGGCCCTGAATCGGAGGCGCTGACGATGACGGGGATGCGCTTCTTCACCCCCGACTATGCGAGTCCGGAGCAGATCCGGGGCGATGCGGTGACCACGGCCACGGACGTGTACTCGCTGGGCGCGGTGCTCTACGAGATGCTGACCGGACGGCGGCCGCACGGGTTGACGAAGTACACTCCGGCGGAGATCACCGAGGTGGTGTGCCTCAAGGATGTCGAGCCTCCGCAGTTGGGCGCCGAGCTCGATGCCATCGTGCTGATGGCGTTGCGCAAGGAGCCGGAGCGGCGCTATGCCTCGGTGGCGCGGCTATCGGAAGACGTCGGGCGCTACCTGGAGCATCGTCCCATCCTGGCGCGGCCAGACACGCGGCGGTACCGCATTGCCAAGTTCATCGAGCGGCACCGCCTGCCGGTGGCGGCGGCCGCGGTGGCGGTGCTGTCGCTGATTGGCGGAGCCGGCGCGGCGGTATGGCAGGCGCGCATCGCACGCAGTGAGGCGGCCGAGGCGCAGCATCGCTTCGAGCAGGTGCGGAAGCTGGCGCGGACGGTGCTGTTTGACCTGGATCCGAAGATCCGCGACCTGACGGGATCGACGGATGCCCGCGAGCTGCTGGTGAAGACGGCGCTCGAATACCTGGACAGCCTGCATGCGGCGGCGCAATCGGACCTGTCGTTGCGGCGCGAACTGGCGGTGGCTTATGAGCAAGTCGGCG
>CALFYN010000928.1 GCA_937952345.1 uncultured Acidobacteriota bacterium | reverse complement strand
GCGAAACGCTGGCCACGAATTCCATCTGCACTTCAGCGAGCTTTTGTGCGCGGCGCGTGAACTTGAGCAGGGCCGCGATGGCGGCGAGCATGAGCAGCAGGATGCCGCCGGTAACCGTGAGATTGCGGACACGCGCCTGGTTGACGACGGCTTCGAGAGAGCCGGCGGTGTGGCGCACGGAAAGCAGATAGCGGCCGCGGTCGGGGGCCTGGATGAATTGCGGGGGACCGCCGCCACGGCCTCGTCCGCCGCCGCCACCGCCTCCTCGAAACATGCCGAGGCGGCGCATGATGGAATCGAAGGAGACATCGAAGACGGTGACCTTGGCGTCGGCATTGCTGCCGATGGGATTGGCGGGAGTGGAAGCGTCGGGGTAGAGGTAGGTGTCGGGGAATTCGCGAAGCACCAGTTCCACCTGATACTGCATCTTGCCTTGCGCGCCGAAGTGGCGCGTGAGCAGTTCCGGCAGCAGCGAGGTGCGAACGTAGGCGGGATCCACTTCGGCGAGAAACCAGTCGAACTCGCGCATGCGGGGTTGGGAAGGGGGACGCCGGTCTCTTCGGTCGCGGCGGCCGGGTTCGGGCGGCGGACCAGGCTCGGGACGCGAAAACCTGGGGATTTCGATGAGGTTCACGTCCTGGACGGAGGGCGGTCCGCCCATGCGCGGCGGGCCGGGGCCATCGCTGGAGAGGCGGGACTCGATGCGTTCCTGGTAGCGCTTCCATTCCTCCGGCCAGGGCTGCGTTTCGTATTCGCCGCTGGAGGGGTTCAACATGTAGAGGACGGCCGATTCCTTTTCCGGAACGGCGACGGCCACGCGGCGAAACAGCCTGGAGTGCGGAGTGGAACCTTTCCACTGCTGATATGTTGCGGTGTAGGCTTCCAGGCGTTCCAATTCCTCGAACTGCGTGGGATAGGGTATGAGCCCGGAAACCGCCGCGCTGAGTTCGGCGTTGAAATCCTGGCTGAGGCGTTGGAGGGACGCCTGCAGGCTGGTGCGCAGACGCTGCCGTTCGGCGACGCTGACTTCACCGATCCAACGGTATTGCAGAATGCCGAGGGCGGCGAGCAGCAATACCAGAACTCCGACGAAGACCCAGGAGAGTCTGGCGTAACGCTTGTTCTTATCGTTGTCCATGAGGCGCGCCGATGGGATTCCTTTAACTTTAGAATACAGCGCGAAATCGGGTTTCCCGGCAAAGGGTGGGTAAAGGCTTCGTTAAGAATGTTAAGGGTTTTGCGGTGAACATCTTTTACGAAACCGGATGCACCCCGGCGGGCGGCGCGGCGCGTCTGATTAGGCATGAAGAAATTCAGTCTGATTGCCGCGTTGGCCGCCTGCATCGGGTTTGCCGCGGAGGCGCGGGCGCAATCCATGCCGTCGATGAAACTGCGTGTCAACCACTCCTTTGCCGTCGGACAGAACTGGTTACCCGCGGGCGAGTACCGGATTCAGACGCTGAACACGGGAAGCGATCAGCCGGTACTGGCGATTCAGTCAGAGTACGGGACTGTGCTGGTGGCGGCGAACCGGTCTTCAGAAGCCATGGTGGAGAAGCCGGAAGCGGTGTTCGCAGAACAGAACAACAAACTATACCTAAAGCGGATCAAGATGGCGGGACGTTCCTACCGGTTCGAGATCATCGGATCGCCCGCGGTTGCGGCGGATTAATTCGGAGGAAATTCGCATGATTTGGCTGCTGCTGTTACTGCCCGCGATGTGGGCTGAGCGCGTGCCGGGACGGTACGTGGTGGAGTTGAGTGGCGAATCGGTGGTGGAGCACGTGGCGCATGCGAAGAGCAAAGGCGGCGTGCGCGGTGCCGCCGCGGCCGAGCGCCGGGCGACGCTGCGCGCCGAACAGCAGCAGGTGCGCGGGAGGCTGGAGCAGCGCCGCGCGCGCGTGCTGGATAGCGTGGATATGGTGGCCAACGCGATGCTGGTGGACGTGTCCGATGCCGATGCCGAGCAATTGAAACAGGTGCCGGGTGTGAAGCGCGTTCTGCCCGTGCGCACCAAGCACATGATCATGGACCGCGCCATCGTGCTGCAGCGCGTGCGCGAGGCGTGGAACCGCGTGGGCGAGGAACATGCCGGGGAAGGCGCGAAGATCGGGATCATCGACAGCGGCGTGGATGTGAATCATGTGGCGCTGCGCGATCCGTCGCTGGTGGCGCCGGAAGGCTATCCGCGCGCGGGCAGTGAGGCCGACTTGGCGAATACGAGCGGCAAAGTGATTGTCTCGCGCAGTTATGTCAACCTGCTGCCGCGGCGCGATACCGATACCAGCGGGCGCGATCATGTGGGCCACGGGACCGCTCTCGCCGTGGTGGCCGCCGGCGTGCGCACCGCCGCGCCGCTGGGCACGATTGAAGGCATTGCGCCGAAGGCGTATATCGGGAACTACAAGGTGTTCGGCTCGCCGGGGTTCAACGATGGCACAACCGACGATGCAATTCTGAAGGCGATCGACGATGCGGTGGCCGATGGGATGGATGTGATCAATCTGAGTCTGGGCAGCGATCTTGCGCCGCGCCTGGAAGAAGACATTTCGGTGATGGCGGTGGAACGGGCCACGAAGGCGGGAGTGATTGTGGTGGTGGCGGCGGGCAATAACGGGCCGGCTCTGAATACGCTGGCATCGCCGGGCACGGCGCCATCGGCCATTACGGTGGGCGCGGTGACCAGTGACCGCACGTTCGCGGCGAGTGTGCTGGCCGACGGGTTGGGGTCGTATGTAGGCGTGCTGGGCGACGGTGCGAGCCCGGCATCGGCGTTGCACGGCGAACTGGCGGATGTAGCCGCTGTGTCGGCGGATACGCTGGCGTGCGCGGCGCTGCCCGCGGGAAGCATGGCGGGCAAGGTGGCTCTGATCGAGCGCGGCACGTGCACATTTCAGATCAAGCTGGAAAATGCGCAGCGTGCGGGGGCGATTGGGGCCGTGGTGTATGCTCCCGAGAATGCGCGCGCACCGATCGCGATGGCGGTGGGGCCGGCGACGCTGCCGGCGATGATGGTGTCGCATGAAGCGGGCGTGGCCATGCGTGAGCGCCTGGCGCAGGGGGCATTCACGGTGACCATGGAATTCACGCGGCAGGCGGTGTCGATGCAGGGAGGATTGATCACCGATTTCTCAGCGGCCGGGCCGAATGTGGATTGGAGCGTGAAGCCGGATCTGGTGGCCGTGGGCGGCGATGTTTATACGGGAACGCAGTCGCTGGATGCGGCGGGCGATATGTATTCGGCCAACGGATTCATTCTGGTGGACGGCACGAGTTTTTCGGCTCCCATGGTTGCGGGCGCGGCGGCGCTGTTGAAGAGCGCGCGGCCGGGGTTGAGTGTGGACCAGTACCGGTCATTGATTGTGCAAACGGCGAAGGCGCTGGAAGGTGTGCCGTTGCAGCAGAGCGGGGCAGGGGAATTGGATGTGGATGCCGCGCTGGAGGCGCAGGTGGTGGCGACACCCGTATCGTTGAGTTTCGGTGCGGGTGGCGCGGATACGGATTTGCGGAAGACGTTGACGATCGCCAATGTGGGGGCTGAGGCGGGTACGTTCCTGATTGAAGCGCAGACGCGCGCGGGCTCGGCTGTTCCCACGTTTGAGAAAAGCACTGTCGAACTGGCGGCCGGCGCATCGGCGGAGGTGGCGGTGCGCTTGACCGGATTGGATGCGGGTGCGCAGGAAGGGTTCGTGACATTGACCAATGTGTCCAGCGGGGCTGTTGCGCGCGTGCCGTACTGGTATGCCGTGCGGTCCAATAAGCCGGCGCACATCACGATTCTGGAGCAGAATGCCACCGGCCGGCGCGGCAGCGTGCGGCGCGATGCGGTGTTGCTGCGGGTTTTGGAATCCTCAGGGGTGGCGATGACGGACGTGCCGATTGAAGTGACGGCGCTTTCGGGCGGCGGCGCCAGCGTCGACGTGGTTTCCTATGACAGCGAGATTCCGGGGTTGTTCGGAATCACGGTGCAACTGGGACCCGTGGCGGGCGCGAATATATTTCGCATTCAAGCGGGCGAGGTGTCGACGCTGGTCACCATTACCGGGCAGTAGATCCAAACAGAATTGAGCCGGATTGTAAAGAAGTGTTAAGCCGCGGGGGCTGCTTGTACACCAATTCCGCGCGCTCGCATCGGAGTGCGTAGGGAGCTTCAGGAGAGGTTCATTTGAATGCAGGTACAACGGTTCTCCGAGGATATCGAGAGCATGCTGCGGCTCAAGAACGGCCGCGATAAAGAAATGGACGTGCTGGTGGCGCGCCACCAGCGGAAGCTGATCCACTTCCTGGAGCGCATGGTGGTGGATCGGGAAGTGGCGGAAGACCTCGCGCAGGAAGTATTTCTGCGGGTCTATCTGGCTCGGCATAACTATCAGCCGGTGGCGGAGTTCACCACATGGCTGTTCTGCATCGCCGCCAATCAGGCGCGCAAGTACATCACCCGCGAGCGCAGGTTTCATGACGAACTCGGCAGCGTGTCGCCCCGGGCGCTGCATCGCTTCAGCGCCGAGCGGGTGAAGACGCCGGAGCAACTGGCGCTGATCGGCGAGAAACGGCGCAAGGTGCGGGAGGCGATCCGCGCATTGCCCGAGCGCCAGCGCGACGCCATCGTGCTGCACCGCTATGAGGAGCGCGAGTACAGCGAGATCGCATCGCGACTCGATTGCACGGTGGGAGCGGTGAAGTCGCTGTTGTTCCGCACACATTCCACGCTCCGGCCAAGATTAACGGAATGTGAGGAGTAATTTCGTGCAACTCGGAATGAGTGAGTGCGGTTCCAATATGCAAATGAGTGTGTCGCAAGAGGTCAGAATGTTTCGTCGCGCGGGCGTGGTTGCGGTTTTGTTTGTGGCTAGTGCATTGGGGCAGAGCACCAGTGCCACGTTTGGCGAGATTGTAAGGTTGGGGGGGACACCGTCGGACGCGGTATTCGATGAAAATCGCGGACGGATTTATCTGATTCAGCAAAATGCCAGCCGCGTGGATGTATATAGTTACGTGGACAAGCGCGTGGTGCAGACGATTGCCGTGGGAT
>CALFYN010000927.1 GCA_937952345.1 uncultured Acidobacteriota bacterium | reverse complement strand
AGATTCCGGGTAAGGGCCATTCCTCGCCCATAGTTGTCGGAAAGCGAGTCTTCCTCACAACGTCCATAGAGGGTGAGTCGATTCCCGGCAAGAAGGCCGTGAAGCACTTATTCGGCGGGGAACCCTTCGTCCATCCACAAACGGCTTCCGAGGACAAGAAGGTGTCACTGCATGCCATTTGCGTGGACGGCGAATCCGGCAAGATCTTATGGAACCACAAGGTCTACGACGGCGATGTCTACGATGGACGTCATCAGTTCAACACCTTTGCTTCGCCAACGCCCATCAGTGACGGCAGGAGCGTATTTTTCTATTTCGAGTCACAAGGGCTTTATGCGTTCGCCCTGGATGGGAAGGCGCTGTGGAAGTTGTCGATCGGTGGGGTGGCGAAGTTGGGTTTGGCCGCCGGGACTTCCCCTGTGCTGGCCGCGGGTGTCATCATTCTTCAGGCCGACGAGGACAACGGCGAGAAATCGTTTCTGTATGGTGTCTCGCCGAAGAACGGCGAGATCGTCTGGAAGACGAAACGCGATGTGTCGGTTACCTACAACACGCCGGTCGTGGTGAAGCACGGCAAGGATGACATTGTGGTAACGGCGGCCACGGAGCACGTAATCGCCTATGATCCGAAGACCGGGAAGGAGTTGTGGCGTGGCCCCGGAATCGGAGGCTACGCGGCGGCGAGTCCGGTGTCTGGTCTCGGGTTGGTGTTTCCCAACTCGTATCATCCGGTGAAGAAGTTGATGGCCATGCGCGTGGACCCGAAATCTTCCGAGCGCGTCGCCTGGCAATACGAAAAAGGCACAGCCTACGTTCCTTCACCCATCGTCTACGGACCGCATCTGTATCTGATGGGAGATAACGGCATGCTGACCTGTCTCGACGCGCAGACGGGAAAGCTGATCTACGAGGGCAAGCGCTTGCCCAAGCCGGGCCGTTTCACCGCATCGCCAATTGCGTTCGATGGGAAGCTGCTGCTCACCAGTCAGGACGGCGATACCTATATCGTGCGAGCCGGCGCGGAGCATGAAGTGCTCGGAACGAATTCCATTGGCGAGCCTGTGTATGCATCGCTGGCGCTCGATGGCGAGAGCATCTACATTCGCGGCGCACAGCATCTGTACCGGATCCGGCGGCAGTAATCAACGCAGGTGAATGGGCTGGGTGAATGCGCCGTTTCCCGCGGAGTCCCATGCGGCGAAGCGCACCCACTTCTTGCCCGTTGGCGTGAACGGAATGGAATATTTCTTCGTGCTGAAGGCAGGCTCGCCGGATGCCGGTAGGATCTGGCGATCGGTCTTCGAGCCATCCCCCCAAACAAGCTCCACGAATTCCGGTGGGAAGGTCCACTCCACTTCAGCGTGGAAGGTGCTGCCCCCAACGGTGCTCGACCGGATCAGCACTTCTCCGCTGGTGACGAAGAAGTCGCCTTTGCGCATGGCTTGCAGAATTGGCGACCAGTCCTCATCAAATTTCGGTACTCGATCCAGGCGGATATAGTTCACGATAAGGTGACTGAACGTGTCATCCTCGGGAAATTTCTGATACGTGTCGCCTTCCGCGATCATGTACTTCGGCGCACCCCAGTTGTTCATGTCGTCGAGCACCCCGAAACACCGTGCCTCGCAGAGGCGTTTTTCCGATTGATCGACGGGTAGTGACTGGTACGACGCACCGAGATAGCGATCGCTGCGAAAATGCTCCGTGTCCTTGATCGCTTCGGGATAGCCGCTGGAGCCCTTCGTGCGCGGGTGCGCCTGCCATACCAGACCACCTTCGGCTTGCACCATGTCCAATTCTTGTTTCGCATTGCCAACGCGGTAGACCTTCCCGTACTCCGAAAGGGTTTCGGTGAAAGGGGCGCTCCCGTTGCGCACGTGGCTCCAGTAGACGGGACGCGGGAAGACCGTGGTGTAGTGGCCGCGGAAATAGGCATCGGGTTCTTCGCCTGGCATGATCAGAAAATCGTGATCAGAGAATCGCCGGCAGCCATCGAAATACACCTTTTGATCGGCGAACCGCAGTTTGCCCTCGTCCTTGGCGTGTCCATCGCCGTGAAAGTCGGACATCATGGCGATGTTGATGCCCATGGCTCGGAAGGTGGGCAGCCAGTTGGGCTCCAGGTCGATGGTGCCTGCATCAGAGAGCAGTTCATTGAAATGCGTGTGGAAGTGGCTGATGGCCACTTTGTAGCCAGGCAGTGGCTTGAATGTGTCGTCGTGCGTGTATGCCATCACCCGCTGCCGCGTTGCGTCCGTCCCTTCCGCGCTGAGGTAGTAGTAGGCTGCCATGCGTTGCCATGTGCCGGGCGGGGCATTGTATAAGGCGAAATTACCTTGGGCGAAACTGCGCGCCTGACCCAGGCGTCGATTCCATACTTCGTCGCTGCGGCCGTAAGGACGGTACATTTCCTCGTGATCGCCATGGCGCACACCGATCGCAAACGTGGTGTCGCTGTCCTTGCGATACCAGACATAGCCGAGGTTCAATTCAATTTCTCGAGCGAAGAAAAACTTATGCGGTGGAGGGAAGAAGGCGATCGAGCCGGCGCCCGTGTCCACTAAGGCCACCCGGTTGCGAGCCCGCAACGCCACTCCATCGCGATTCACAGAACCGCCGAATTCGTACTTCTGCGCCGAATTGGCCACGTCACGCCAGACCACTCGCCTGGCGGCGGGCAATGCAAAGCCGCGCAAGCCCGCGTGATATTTGTATGCCACGGAAGGCTCGTCTGTCTTGGCGATTGCCTCCTGCCGGAGCAGATTCGATCCCTTGTATGCGGTGAAGCGCAGGCTGCCGGAGAAGATTCCCAGGTCCAATCCAGTGAAGTTCACTTCGATACGCGCCCCATCAGTCTTGACGGAGCAATCAGAAGCCCGGAACGACGACTTCGCCACACGCACTTCTTCGGGTTTGCGCGGCAAGCCGGGATTGGTGCGGGCCGACCCGGGGATCTGCAGCGGAGCGTCCCAAAACACCTTCCACTTTTCCTGTTCGAGGATTTCCGGTTTGTCGAGGCCCAATT
>CALFYN010000926.1 GCA_937952345.1 uncultured Acidobacteriota bacterium | reverse complement strand
AGAGATCGATGATCAGAATGAAGACAATCATGAACTCCAGGACGAAGGCGCGGGCATGATGGAACTCCTCCATGAGGAAGCGATAGAGCTCGCCGGCGGTGCGCACCTTCTCCTCCACCAGGTGCCGGTAGTCGGGAGCACCGATGCGGCCCGCCGCCAGCTTGAACGCACGCGCGTAGAACATGTCGCTGAGGAACTTGATGGCCGTGTCAGCGCGCTCGGATAGTTCCATCACCTCGAGCCGGATGGCGTTGAGCCTCTGTGCCTCGCGCACCATGTGCCAGCGGCGGAGTACACCGGGCCGCTGGTCCATCAGTTGGTAGAGATCCTTGAGTACGATCGAGAGAACTTCATCGTAGTGCCGGAACTCCAGCAACTGCGTGTTGGCATATTCCAGCAACTGGCGCATTACGGCGCCGCTTTCCGGCTGCGAATCGAAGACAAAGGCCGCTGTCCATCCTGCCACCAGCAGGTCGGAAGAGGAATAGGAGATGGAGGAGGCGAGCACCTCCTGGCGCTCGGTTGCGCTGAGAGGCTGCGCCTCGCCGCGGATGATCTGGCAAATGGCCGCGCCATGGCGTTCGATCAGCTTCGGAGCATCCAAGCCCACGCCATCTTCCGTCGCTTCGCGCAATTCCACGATGCAGTAGTCTTCGAACAGACGCCGTGAGAACGGCTTGTGCAGCGCCTTCTCGATGCGCGCCAACTGGCTGTTGACGTGCGCTTCGGCGAGGCTTTCCATCTCCGGCGCGGCAACCCAACGGCAGGCGAGCGCGATCAGACCTGGCCAATCCTGATTCTCGAACGGTGCTTCCAGTTCCAGCGCCACCACGCCATAGTCGAAGTAGCGCATCCGCGCTGGAAACAATTCGCCCGAAGCTGCCTTCAAAGCTGGAATGGATTCTTCTAACGGAGGGTGCTCAAAGCGCACGTAGGAAGGCGCAAGATGTCCGAATCCCGGCTCGCGGCCGGGCTGCTCGATCTGCAGAATTTTGCGTATTTCGCCAAGGCGTATCTCTTCGGCGACATCGAAGAGGTAGAGAAGGTGAAAGCTGCCTTTCAAGGACGCCATTCGAGAACTGCGCTTTCCTCGAACACGGCGTGGTGGATGGTGCTACGCCGGTCCGAAGTGTAGATGACGTGGATCCTACCGTCGCTCGACTGCATTGCCACGGGATAGGCGAAATCGTTGGCGCCTTCCGCAAGGTTGCGGCGATGCGGGTACGATTTGTCGTTGTCCGTCGAGATGGCTACCCTGAGCGGCGTGCGGCGGCTCATGCTGTCGTTATAGACCAGCAGCAGATGGCCGTTCTTCAGCCGGATGAAATCGACGGCCGAATTCGGGTTGGGGAACGTGGTGTCTTTTCCTTCGGTCCAGGTGACGCCGCCGTCTCTCGATTCGGCGCGCACGATATAGCCGTTCGTGACGGGACCGTAACCCCCGCCGCGGCGGCAATAAGCGATGAGATGCCCTGGAGCAATCTCCACCGGCGCGGGCTGGATGTTTCCTTTCGACGACCCGATGCTGCCCAGGCGGCGCCATTCCCTCTTCTTCGGGCTGTAGCTGAGGAAGGTGGATACGCTGTCCGCGCCCACTTCCTCGCGGTCTTCGCCGGTTTCTTTGTACACAGGCAACAGGTAGTCGCCCGAGGCCAGCACGATCGGCCGGCCCCGCACCATCATCCCTTCCTCCATGGCGATCAGCGACGGATCGGACCAGGTGTCGCCATAGTCATGAGAGATCTTTGCCGCGATGCGCGACTTAGACCACGTATCACCGAAGCGAATCACGTAGAAAAGCCAGAGTGCACCGTCCGGCGCCTGCCAGATGACGCCGTTGCCGGCCGAGCGGAAGGGATCCTGGGCAATGACCACCGGATCCGACCATCCTTCGCCGCGCCGCTTGCGCGAGCCGTACACCGCTGTGTCGTTGGCATACTCGCCCTTGCCGCCGTAATACACAAGGTATAAATCGCCGTTCAGCAATTCCGTAATCGAGGCCGGGTGCTTGTACGGGCCGGTGCGAGTCTCAGGCCCGAAAATCTTCTCTGTATGAATGTCCGCCGCCGAAGCGGACAGGGCCATCAGGACGGCAAGGGTAAGCATGGGGTGCCGACCCCATTTTACCTGTCCGCGGATGCCGCCCGTGCTGCCGCCTGCGCCATTTCGTCACAGCGATTGTTATCTTCGTGGCCGGCGTGGCCCTTGGTCCACTTCCATTCGAGTTGATGCCGGGCGACCAGCCGGTCGAGCTCTTCCCAAAGTTCGCGGTTCAGCACCGGCGTACGCTCGCGGGTCATCCATCCGTTTCGCTTCCAGCCCGCGATCCATTTGGTAATGCCGTTCTTCACGTATTGCGAGTCCGTAGTGAGCCTTACGGCGCAGGGCTGACGCAACACTTCCAAGCCCTTGATTGCGGCGGTCAACTCCATACGGTTGTTGGTGGTGTGCGCTTCTCCGCCGGAGAGTTCCTTCATGTGTCCGTTGTAGCGCAGGATGCAGGCCCAACCTCCAGGGCCGGGGTTGCCCAGACAGGAACCGTCAGTGATCAGATCCACGTGCTTCATGCGTATCGAGGGGATTATAGCGAGCCGGCCGGATGCGGCGGAACAGTGTATACTGCCTCCAGGAAAAGTCATATGAAACGCCGCATTTTTGTAGGTACCGCTGTTAGCGGACTATCGGCCGGCTCGGCTTCGGCCCAACTGCCTTCCGGAGGCGAAATCCCGAAGCGCGTCTTCGGACGCACTGGCGAGAAGCTCACCGTGATTGGACAGGCCGGCGGACGCTTTCCCCTGATCTCGTTCGATGCAGCCAAGGCAATCGTGCAGCGCGCCTACGATCTTGGCGTCAATTACTTCGACAATGCACGGGTCTACTGGGAAGGGCGATCGGAAGAGGTGTACGGCGCGGTTCTGCCGCCTTTCCGCAAGAAGGTCTTCATTACCTCCAAGTCGGCGGGACGCACGCGCGCGGCCGCCGAAGCGGACCTCGAAAAATCACTGCGTGCGTTGAAGACGGATTATCTCGATTTGTGGCAGATGCACGCCGTCAGTGAGATGACGGAAGTGGACCAGATCTTCGCCCCTGGCGGCGCGATCGAAGCCTTTGAGGCGGCGAAGAAAGCGGGGAAAGCCCGATTTATCGGTTTCACCGGTCATCGTGATCCCCATGTGCACGCCGAGATGCTCCGCCGTTACGACAAGTACGACACTATCCTCATGCCGCTCAATGCCGCCGATCCGTCGTACTTGAGCTTCGAGAAGATCGTGCTTCCCACGGCCGTGGAACGCGGCATGGGGATCCAGGGCATGAAGAATTTCGGCAACGCCAAATTGCTCTCGGTGATCAGCGCTCCCGATTGCCTTCGCTACGTGCTCAGCCTGCCGGTGCACTGCACGGCGATCGGTTGCACCACCATCGGGCAGTTGGAAGACGACGTGCGCATCGCGAAGGACTTCCGGCCGTTCAGCACCGAGGAAATGGCCGGCTTGCGGAGGAAAGCGTCCCGCGTGGCGGGGCCAGGCCTTGAGGATTGGAAGCGCAACCTGCAGCAGGCCGCCTCAGTGAACACCTACGTGGGCGGCTGATCGTTCGCTTCTTGGCAGTAGACGTGCTACGAATCGCATTGGGGCCGGGAAAGGACGGTCACAATGAGATGGCTCACGTTCCTGCTCACATTTCTGCTGTGCGGCTGCCGCTACAACTTCGCGGCAGCGACACCTGCGAATCCAACAGAATTTGACGATCCCCCGGGCCGTGTGGCGCGGCTCAGCTACGCCGAGGGAACGGTCTCGTTTCGTCCCGCCGCCGGCGACGACTGGCTGGCCGCTTCCCTCAATCGCCCGCTCACTGCTGGGGATTCCTTATGGACCGAAGAGAACTCAAGGGCTGAATTGCAACTGGGCACGGCCACTCTCCGGCTTGGGCCGCAAACGAATATCGAGTTTCTGAATCTGAACGACACGCTCGTACAGGTGAAACTGGCGGCTGGCGTGGTGATCGTGCGCTTACGACAACTCGATGAAGGCGAAGATTTCGAGATCGATACGCCAGTGGCGGCAGTCACGCTGCTGCGCTCCGGCGAATATCGGTTGGCTGTGGGAGACAACATCAAGGAACTGCGGCTCACCGTCCGCAGCGGTGAGGCAGAGGTCACCGGACCCGGTTCTGCATTCACTGTGCATCGTGGCGATCTGGCCGTAATCACCGGGACCGAACAACTGCAGCGAACCTATTTCCCGGCGCCCGCACGCGATGCCTTCGACCGCTTTTCGCAATCGCGCGATCAGCGGCTGGAGGAAGGCGCTCTGGCCTCGAAGCATGTGCCGCCAGGAGTGATTGGCTACGAAGACCTGGCCGGACACGGAGTATGGCATGTACACGCCACTTGGGGGCCAATCTGGGCGCCTACGGTAGGCATCCGCGACTGGGTTCCCTACCGTTTCGGGCACTGGGTTTGGGTGGAGCCTTGGGGCTGGGTTTGGGTGGATGACGCCCCTTGGGGCTTCGCGCCTTTCCACTATGGCCGCTGGGTCCACGTGCAATGGGGTTGGTGTTGGGTGCCTCCTCCGCCGCGCATCCGTCCGATTTGGGCTCCCGCACTGGTGGTGTTTGCCGGCGGCGGACGACCTGATTTCCAGATCCATTTCTGGGCTGGATTCGCCGGCGTAGCGTGGTTCCCGTTGGGGCCGCGCGAGGTCTACATCCCGCCTTACCGGGGAAGCCGTACCTACATTGTCAACATCAACGTCCGGAACACGATCATCGTCCGTCCGGACGAGATTCACCGCACCGACATGGCCCGGCAGCACTATGCCAATCAGCGCGTCGCCAACGCGATTACGGCGGTGCCCCGCGATACATTCTCGCGTGGTCGGCCGGTGTCGCAATTCGCCGTACGGGTTCCCGAAGAGAGCGCGGCGGGAGCGAGGGTCGGCGGAAGCGCGCCACCGGTAGCGCCTTCGCGGGAAAGCCTGGCCGGTCCGGCGTCGCGGGCCACGCGTCCCCCAGAAACGCTAGGCCGGCGCCAGGTGGTCGCCCGGCAGCAGCCAGCTCCAGGAGCCGTTCCGTTTGAACAAAAGAAGGAACGGCTGGAGCGATTTCCGGGACGTCCTCCTGACCGCGACTCCGCCGAACCGCAGCGACGCACTCCGCGCGAGGACGTGCGCCAGATGCCTGCCCCCGCCGGCCGCACGGCTCCCCAGGCCGCGCCCCAGCAGCGGCAGGAACGCACGCCCCAGGCGCAGTCCGAACGCCAGTGGGAGCGGCGTAGCGAGCAGATCCAGAAGGAGCGCCAGCACGAGAAACAGCAATCCCAGCCGCGCGAACAGAAGGGCTCGCGCAAGCGGCCTTGATGCAGGCAGTGGCACGGCAATTGCCTTATATTTCGCTTTAAAGCCCGCTTTACAGGGCAAGGTTGGTGAATACACCCAACGGCTTGGGTGCATACACGCAACGTGTCGCCATCTGCCCCGCTATGCGGTGCCGGGGCCGCTTGCCATTCACCTTTGAGTTCGCTACAGTGCATTCGTGCGCCGTCAATGGATCCTCATCCTGTTCGCGGTGGTTCTCCTGGCTGGTCTGATGTACGGCCAGCGCCGGTACCGCTCTCTTGACGATGAAGAGGATAATCCGGCGGCGATTCCTCCCGATGCCACCGAGAAGACGGAGTTTGTCTTCTCGCGCTTGCGCTATCCCTCTTTCCAGGGCGGATACCGGTGGCGTCGCGGCTCTTGGGCCACCGATTACCCCAAGGCGGACCGGCAATTCCTGCAAGGGTTGCGGCGGCTTACGCGATTGCACGCGCGATCGATGGAGAATGTCGTTGATCTCGATAGTGACGAGATCTACAACTACCCCTGGATCTACGCCGTCGAGGTCGGCTATTGGGGCCTAAATGATCAGCAGGCCCGGAAACTGCGCGATTACTTGAATCGCGGGGGCTTTCTCATGGTGGATGACTTCCACGGTTCCTTCGAGTGGGAAGTGTTTTATGACAGTT
>CALFYN010000925.1 GCA_937952345.1 uncultured Acidobacteriota bacterium | reverse complement strand
CCAGCCCCGTCTGTATCTCATCTGCCAGCAGGAGCACATTGTGCTTGCGGCAGATGGCAGCCACCTCGCGCAAGTAGCCGTCCGGCGGAATGAGAATGCCCGCCTCGCATTGAATGGGTTCAAAGAGGAAGGCCGCGGTATTGGGGGTGATCGCAGCCTCCAGCGCAGCCGCATCACCAAAGGGGATAGTGACGAAGCCCGGCGTGAACGGCCCGAACCCATCGCGGTAGCCTTCTTCGGAAGAGAAGCCAACGATGGTCGTGGTCCGCCCATGGAAGTTGTTCGCGCAGACGATGATCTCCGCCTTCTCCGCTGCAATGCCCTTCTTCGTGTAGCCCCAGCGGCGCGCCGCCTTGATCGCGGTCTCGACGGCCTCAGCGCCGGTGTTCATGGGCAGCACCATCTGCATGCGGCAGAGGCTCGCCAACTCCTGGCAGAACAGCGGAAGCTGATCGTTGCGGAAAGCCCGCGAGGTCAGCGTCACGCGCTCCGCTTGCTCCTTGAGTGCCGACAGTATGCGCGGGTGACAGTGCCCCTGATTGAGCGCCGAATAGGCACTCAGACAATCCAGGTACTTGCGCCCCTCGGCGTCGTATACCCAAGCGCCGGAGGCCCGCTCAACGACGATGTCGAGCGGGTGATAATTATGCGCCCCCCATTCCTCTTCAATTGCGATCAGATGTTCTGCCGAGGGCGATGCGGTCGATTGCGCCATTCCTGTTTGTATTCCTTAAGCGGGTGGGTTCGCTCCATTTTACAGGAAGGCAGATGAGCCCTGCGGCGCCGAGCAGAAACAACAACGCACTCGATGGTTCGGGAACCTCGCCGCCCGCGCCGTCCCGAAACTGTGCGGTCACGGTAATGAAGTGCCCATGCGTGGAAGCATCCTCTCCATCGAGCCCGGGATAACTGGCATAGTCGAAGCCCGCCGAAGTGGGATCGAGTCCGAACCGCACGTTGGATTCCCCGGCGTTGAAGTTCTGCATGGCGCCGATCGTGTTGGCGCCGACGCTCGAGAACCGCAACTGAAACGTCCGCGTCCCCACGAAGTTGCCCGCCGCGTAGCTTCCGTTTCTTGCCACCAGAAGGTTCACCAGTGGATTCACGTCTGTGGCGGATGCAACCTCAATGTCGGTGGCAAGGCTGCCGATGATGCCTCCGAATCCGCTACCGCTGTCAAAGTTCGCGTTCATGAGCGTGCCTGCCGCAAAGACTTGCGAGATTCCCGTGCCGCTGTTCGCTTGCCACGCGGTAGTCAAGTATCCGCGAAAGACCGTGTCAAAGGAAAGCTGATAGCCGATGTTGGTTGGATCTTCCACCGTAAAGGCCAGCGTATAGCTGACCAGATTGTTGTTGATCAGAGCGACGGTGGGACCGCCCGGATCCACACGGTGTCCGGACATCCACGCGAAGCGATTGGTGAACTGCAGCGTGTTGGTCCCGGACAGAGTGGCGGAAGCGGGCGTGTCCGCGGCAGTGCGGAACTCCCGCAGCCGTGTACCCGTGTCTGTGACGAAGTTCGCGGTGCTCTGGTTTGTCACCGCGATATCTGTAATGGCCGCTGCCGCGCATAGCGATGGGATCGCCGTTGCGAGCAGGAATAACCGCATGTGTTGCATTCGAACCATCCTCCTGAGGGTGCATAGGCGAACCCGGGGGAGAACGGTTCAAATTTATTTGAGGAGGCCGCGTGTCTTGAACCAATCCGACAGCCGCCCACCCCAACTGGAGAGCACGGGATGCGTGGGAGCAAGACCTACTCCGTGGCGGCCGGGTTCGTAGATGTGCATCTCGGCGGGCACACCGGCTTTGCGCAGAGCCAGGTAGTACAGCACGCTGTTCTCCGGCGGCACGCCGGTGTCTTCGTTGGTGTGGAAGAGGAACGTGGGCGGCGTGCGCGGCGTCACCTGCAGTTCATTGGAGAGGTTGCGCACCAGCGCGGGATCGGGGTTCTCACCGAGCAGATTGGTGCGCGAGCCCTTGTGCACGTAGTCCGTGGTGAACGAGATCACGGGGTAGGAGAGGACCGCAAAATCGGGGCGGCTGCCGGCGCGTTCCACCGGATCGGAGGCCGAAGGGTTGCCGTCGTCGAAATGGGTGGATGCGGTGGAAGCCAGGTGGCCGCCGGCGGAGAAGCCCCAGATGCCGATGCGGTCCGCGGCGATTCCTAACTTCGCGGCTTCGGAGCGCACCATGCGGATGGCGCGTTGGGCGTCGTTGAGCATCGCCGGGTGATGATAGCGCGGCCCCAGGCGGTACTTGAGCACGAAGGCGGAGATGCCCTGCTTGTTCAGCCACTCGGCGATCTGTTTGCCCTCGTGGTCCATGGCCAGGTTGCGATAGCCGCCACCGGGGCAGACAACGACCGCGGTGCCGGATGACCGCGCGGCATCCACGACCCAATAGGTCAGGGTGGGCTTATCGACGTCTTCGGTTCCCACGGCACCCGGAGTGCCTTTCGGATACAGCAACTCGGTGCGCGTCTGAGCGGCCAGGCTGAGAGCCAGCAGGAATAACAGCAGACGCATGGAACGCTATCTCCCTTGGATGACGTGTAGGGCTTTCTTGGGTTCGGCAGTTTCGGGCGGAGGCTCGCCGGGCAGGTCGCCGCAATCGGCGCGCAGGTGCTTCCAATGCTGCGGGCGGATAGTGGCCAGCAGTTCCTTGCGCGATTTGATCTTCAGCGGCTTGCCGACGTAAATCTTGCCCATCTTCGCCATCAGCCATTCCGGCAGCGCGCTAGCGAACATGAACAGAGGCCACTTGAAATTCGGGCCGTTGGTCTTGCGTAGCTTCCAGGCCCAGAAGAAGAGCGACCCGAAGCGCCACACCGTCGGCCCCCACCAACTCACGAGGGCGGCATTGAGGCTCATCTTCCAGCACTTCATCATCACCTGCCACTGCAGGGGGGTCATGTGCTTGCTCTCTTCGACGCCCTTCGAGGCTTCCATGCGCGTGTCATGAAGCGGGGTGAAGATAGATGGGACAAAGAAGGCGAACAGGCCGCGGCGCTCGACTTCGTAGAGCAGGTCGAGGGTGGCCTTGCTGTCCTCGTCGGTTTCGCCCGGATTGCCGACGATCAGGGTCATGACGGGGAACCAGTTGTTGCGATTCAGGATGGTGAGCCCGTTGATGACTACGCTCGGCCATTCGTCGATGGGGAACGGAACGCCTTTGCTGGGCATGACCTTCTTGGCCATGCGCACCGAACCTGTTTCGAGGCCGATGAGCGGGGAGAGAATGCGCTTCTCGGGATGCGAGCTTTTCGAAGGCAGCTTCACGGGGCTCTTTTCGAGCAGCAATTCTGAGAGCTTTTCGATGAGCACGGGATCGACCACGGCCGGGGCCATTGTCGAATGGCTCAGCACATGGTGCTTCACGCCGGGCGTATTGACGATGCTGCCGTATAGGTCGAGCAGCGCCTCGCGATTGGGGAAGTAGAACGGAGTCTCCTTGCCAACCTGCCCCCAGATGAACATGTCTTCGGTGGCGAGGGAGATCTGCGTATTGCCCTGCTCGACGTTGGCCTGCACGGCGCGCATCATCTGATCCTTGGGCACGTCCAACTGTGGGTTGAGATCGGGCAGACAGAACTGGCAGCGGCGGCCGCACCCGGTGGTCATCTCGACGACGCCGAAGGTGGTGCGCTTCTCGGGAGTGAGGATGCCATCGCGGCCCTTCGGATGCGCCACTTCGATGAACTTAGGAAGTTCCTCTCCGTTGAGGGCTTTCTGAAAGAGCTCGATGGTCTGCGCAGCTTCGCTGCGGCCCTGGATGACACAGTCGACGCTGAGGTCTTCGTAGCTGTTGGTTTCGGTGATCTGCCATCCGCCGGAACCGCCGACGATGACCTTGAATCCGTTGCGGTGCGGACTGGCCTTGACGTCGTAGAACAGCTTCTTCGAATAGTGCGAATTAATGGACTCCTTGGAAGAGCCGAAGATGGAGGCATAAACACCGGCGGCGAAGGTCACGCCGAGCGGGTTGTGCGTCGAGATAGCGACCACGCGGGTGCGCGGCCCTATGTACTTGTGCACGTCGTCCGGATAGCAGGCGACGACATCGACGTCAGGGAACTCCTTCTGCAGCGTTGCTTCGACGACGCGAATGCCGGCCGGCATATAGCGGGCCGAACCGTCGGGGTTGCGCTCCAAGTCTCTCCATGTCGGGTATTTTTGATTGATGATCCCTTCCAGGCGCATGGGCAGCGAAGCCAGCGCCATTTGGATGAAATATCCGGCATGGTCGATGGTCTCCGTTAAGGGAGCCGTCAGGACGATGGTGGCTCCACCGTTCTGTTGCGAATCGTTCATATATACCTCAGACGCGAAAAAAACGAAACAGTGTAGACAGGATAGCATCGAACCACCTGATTCTGTGCCAACGAGTACAGGATGGTTGCCGGGTGCTGTGTCCAGGTCCAGGACGCTGTATTTGGTGTTACAGTGCGGTAGATGATTCCGCTGTTTCTGTTGGCCTTCACGCTTTCCGCCGCGGAGCCGATCCGGCTGCATCCGGAGAACTCGCATTACTTCGAATTCCGCGGCAAGCCCACGGTGCTGATCACCTCCGCCGAGCACTACGGGGCGGTATTGAACGGGGCATTTGATTATGTCAAGTACCTGGACACGCTGGCTAAGGACGGGCTGAACATGACGAGGATCTTCAACGGGGTGTATCGGGAAATTCCGAACGATTTCGGAATCCGTTTCAACACTCTGGCTCCGAAGGAGCAGGATTTCGTGGCGCCCTACGCGAAAACATCCGGCGGCAAGTACGATTTGGGGCGATGGAACGCGGCCTACTTCGCGCGGCTCAAGGACTTCGTGGCGCAGGCGGGCAAGCGCGGCATTGTCGTGGAGGTGACGCTGTTCTGCACGTACTACCGCGACGGGATGTGGCAGGTTTCGCCGTATTACGACCCGTCGGTGCCGCGCACGGAGGTTCTCGCGCTGAAGCACCCCAAGCTCACCGAAGCGCAAGTGGCGTTTACCCGGAAAATGGTCACGGAATTGAAGAATTTCGACAATATTTATTATGAAATCGCCAACGAACCCTACTTCGCGGGGGTAACCCTGGAATGGCAGGCGCTCATTGCCAGGACGATTGCCGAAACCGAGGCGGGGCTGGGGGTGAAGCATCTGATTGCGCAGAATATCGCCAACAACCAGCAACTGATCACCCACCCCGATCCACATGTCGGGCTGTTCAATTTTCACTATGCGCGGCCTCCGGTGACGGTGGGCATGAACTACCACTTGAATAAGGCGATCGGACTCGATGAGACGGGCTTCGACGGCACACTGGATTTCATCTACCGTATCCAGGCTTGGGATTTTCTGGTGGCCGGCGGGGCGCACTATAACAACCTGGACTACTCGTTCGCGGTGGGCCATGAAGACGGCACGCTGCCGGTGGGAGGCGATCAACCCGGTGGCGGCGGCGTCACGCTTCGCAAGCAACTGAAGATTCTGCATGACTTCATGGGCCGGTTTCAGTTTCTGAAGATGAAACCGGATGAAACGGCGGTGACGAGTTCTCACCCGGTGCGCGTGCTGGCGGAACCGGGCCGGCAGTATGCGGTTTACCTGCATCACGGCAAGGTGATGAACGGATACCGGCCGCGGTACATCGTAGAGACGAAGCGGCAGACGACGGCGTTCACGGTGCACCTACCGCCGGGCGAGTACACGGCGCAGTGGTGGAACCCGCAGAGCGGTCCGGTTGGGCAGCCCGAGGTATTTTCACACACGGGTAGTGGGAAACAATTCAATTCCCCGCAATATAGCGAGGATATTGCCCTGGAATTGCATGCGCGGTGAACTAAGCAGCCTTGCCGAGCACGGGCGGGGCGCTTTTTCCGCAGCAGCGCTTGTACTTCAGCTTGCTGCCGCAAGGGCAGAGGGCATTGCGCGGGGTTTGCGGTTCATCACTTTCGTCATTTGATGAAAGTGATGAATTGTGATGAATTTCGTTGGCGGGGGTTTCCGCGACGGACTGGAGGGCGGCGTTGACTCCGGCTTCGTAGGCGGCGTCGAAGAGCAGTTCGGTGCTGGCTTGCTTGGAGGTGGCGGTTCTTTCTGGCGTGCTGACGAACTTGAGGACGGCCATGGCGGTGCGCATGCGCAGGGCAAGCGGGGCGGATTCATCGTGGATGATGTTGCGGAGGATGGTGAGAGACGGGGCGGCGAGTTCGTTCATCTGGTCGCGCACGGCGTCGATGCGGGCTTGTTTGGCGGCCTCGATCGTGTGGCGGAATTCGGGGATGGTGCGGCACCAGTGGTGTACAGTGGTGCGATGGACACCGGCGGCATCGGCGGCCGCGGTGACGCTGCTTCCAGAGGCGATGGCCTCGATGATGGTGAGTTGGGTTGGGGTCAGGGAGCGCATTTCGATCTCCTGGCCAAAGGGTAGCAGGCGGGGGTTGGAGGGAATGGGCGCGGGGGCCTGGGGTACGCTTGTAAGTTGCAGGTGATGAAGGGGATACGAATATTTTTCAGCGAGGTAAACCCTTACCTGGGCACAGGCCGAATTCGTCTGCGGCGAGCGGCCGCGTACGGTCCGAAACGGATTCTGCTGCCGTTGGTCTTCACTGCTTTCCTCGAAACTCCTCGAACCAGTTCTCCACTACCCGGATGAAGCGCTCGCGCTCCGGGCGTTCCGCCATCAGAATGCGTTGACCATCGGGCGACACGTCATAGTTCGCGTCCGCGCTGATTGTCAGCGAACGGTGCGCGAACAACCGTACGGGGTGGCCCAAGGAGAACTCCGGAGTTGTCTTCACGGGGACGGCGAAGAGCGTTCCGGATTCCACAAAGAAGATCTCTCTGCCGTTGCGGCTCCAGCGGAGTTGATTCGCGCCGTTCGGCGAGACAATCCATTTCCGGCTGCCTTCGGGGAACGGGCGGACGTAGGCTTCCATCTGCCCGGATTCGTCGGACTGGTACAGAACATACCTGCCATCAGGGGAGAATCGTGCTCCCGCCTCCGCCGCTGAAGTCTGGAGAAATACGTGCGGCTCCCATTTGCCGTTCACACCGCGAGCCAGGTACCAGATATCGGCACGATGGGTAGGATGGTTCCGCGAATACAGGAAATACCGCCCATCGCGCGAGAAGTCCCCGGGCCTCAGATTCTCCGGAGCATCCAGGAAGGCAGTTTCGCCCGCGGACGCATCGGAACGGCGTAAGAACAGGTGAGTGGCGGGATTCCGGTAACTGCCATAAACCAACTCTTTGCCATCTGCCGACCACACCGGTAGGATTTCCGTGGCGATGTGGTCGCTGATCCTCACTCGGGATCCCCGCTCCAGGTCAACCACCCAGATATCCGGATTGTGGTCGGCGAGCACTTCAACCGCCGCGAACCGGCCATCCGGTGAGATCGCCGGGAAGGATGCCAACGACAGGCCCTTAGCGACCACCCCGGTACGCACGCCGTTTCTGGCGAACCAAGCCAAGTCCTGGTCGGCTACGGGATCATCGTAGACGAGTGTTCCATCCAGTGAGACACTTGCCAGTCCCGCGCGCTGGGCTATTCGAAACGCCTTGCCCGTGATCTTCCCCGAGTCCGGAGAGAAAGGCTGTGCCCAAAGCTCCTCACTACCGTTGTGGCCGTTGTGGGGCCGGTACAGCAGGTGCCCCGAAGGGGAAACCACAGGGGAGTATCCACGGCCGAGCACGGTCTTCCGACCGGAATCCAGTTCGTGCAGAACGATATCGGGGTTCGAAGCGTATATCAAAGTTCGCCCATCCGGAAATCCGGGCAGGAAGCGCGGATGGTACACGGATCCCCAACCGCCTTCCTTCTGCCTAACGATCTCGGTAGCGGCGCCGCCCTCGGCGGGAATCCGGAAGAGGCGGGCGGGCGTGCCTGCGCTTACCACGATGGTGCGCCCGTCGAGACTCCATGCGCCGCCGAGGAAGTGGGATAACTTTCCGTCTTTGGGATCCCACAGCAGGATGGGAGCCCCCCCGTCCAGCGAGATCTTCTTCAAGACAGGCCGCGCCCAGAAGGCAATGTTCCGGCTGTCCGGGGACCAGAAGGGATCGGCAGCGCCAGTGGCTCCTTCGAGGAGCTTGGACTGCCCCGAGGCCAGATCGTGCAGCCACAACCGCTTCTGCCTCTCGCCCGCGACGATCGCGATGTGGCGGCCATTCGGAGAAATGGCAGCATAGCGCCCCACCGGCAACCCTGGGTCGGGAAGAACTTCCGGAGGCCGGATTGCGAACCGGCGGAGGGGGCGGTGAACCTCTGGCGCAGGGCGGATCATCCAACTTGCGGCCAAGCCCAGGATCGCGATGCCTCCGATGGCGGCCCAGACGAGCCGGCGCTTCCGCGGCGGAGGTTCCGGCTGCTCGATGGGATACGAGAAACGGTACCCGCGCTTGGGCAAGGTCTCAATGAATTTGGGCTCGGCGGGCGAATCTACCAGGGCTTCGCGCAGTTTGGCGACCGCTGTGTTGAGTCCCTGATCAAAGTCGCCGTAGGAATCACCGGGCCACAGGCGCTCGCGTAATTGGTCGCGAGTCACCACCTCACCAGGATGCTCCAGGAGCGCTGCGAGGATCTGGAAGGGCTGTTCCTGGATCCGCACAGGCCGCCCGTTTTTCCGCAACTCTCCATTGGCCAGGTCGGCCTCGAAGGGTCCGAAGCGGATAAGCCTGCTCACTTCGGGGCATTATACATCGGTTGAGGGCACTGAACAAAAACCGCAAGTCAATGAATAAGCGCCACATAGCTACCTACGAGCAATCCATGAAAAGACAAGCTCCGGTAAAGGG